>CAZPBS010000121.1:0-1609 GCA_964584925.1 uncultured Microbacteriaceae bacterium | reverse complement strand
CTTGGTCACCCAATTCGACTGCGGCCCAAAATCTTGATGCCAACGGCGGGTGCCAGACACCGACACCATTCAGCCAGTTTTTTGCGCCAACTTCTCGGTGACGGAGAAATTGTCGCTTGCCACCACCTGACAGGATGATGGACCTCGTTGACCCAAAGAGCTCCAGAATCGCGTGCGTCAAGGCATCGTCCTTCGCGTCTTCCTTCATGGCGGCAACTGACTCGAGCGTCATGACAGCGGTGACAGCATCGAGTGGCCAGTTGACTTGCGCCCCCCCTAAGCCAGATATGAGTGGCATCTGGTGGATCAGTAGCGGGATCCCGGCTCGCTGTCCGAGCATCCCGAAATGATCCACGAGCTGAGCAGTTGAGTAGAACTTCTCGGAAAAGAGGGCAGAGAGAAGGCTTGCGCCATCTTGTGCAGCGCATTGAGCGACGTGCACACTCGTTTCGGTGCTGCAGGCGATCGGGTCCGCTGCAATGACCGGTATCTCAGGGCGGATTCGCCGGACCTCCGTCGCCACAAACCGGTTCAACACAATGACCTCGTCAACAGAGAGTTGAGCAAACCGGGAGTTGTACGCCATCACGTAAACAGCCGACGGTGCATGAGCGCAAATCGCCTCCACGTACTTCCCGAGAGAGCGCCAAGCTATGGCTCCCTCTTCGTCGAACGGGGTAACGATGCTGTAGACCGGCCCTGGGTCGATAATCATCGTGTCATCACCTCTCGTAGCCTCTTTCCACGAGCCACTTTGCCATCTCGAGATCCAGCGGCTCGTCGATGTCCCAAGACGAGGTCCCATTCATTTCGAAAAGGCGCATCTTTCCGGCGAAAAATGTGCGGTCTCGAAGTACCGATGAGACTCGACCCAAGTAGAAAGCGCCGTTTGGATGAAAGACTCGGCGTCGATCCTGCGAGCGTGTGTTCCCGGTGATCAACGGCGAGGGGTCAACCGCCGGCTGGCCGTATCCGTGTTCGCTAATGAGGGCCATCTCCCACGGAAAGTCAAACTCGACGACCGATATAACCGCGTCAACTTCCTCGCTGAGGAGATCGAACCCACCTCGAACATGCTCAGCCGTCCTAAACGGACACGTTGGAAGAAGAATTCCGACCCATTCGTCGGTCGACTGCGAGTCCTCCAAGAAGTTGAGGCATGCCCCAAGCACAGTCGCGCTGTCTCCAGAGTGCTCCGGAGGTCGCGCAACCACTTCGACGCCTTCCCGGCCTCTCAAGCGGTCAGCGATGACGTCATCGTCAGTCGAGAGCACAACCCGACCAAATCTCTCACTCTCAAGGGCCGCGTCGACCGCGCGTTCAACAAGCGTGCGTCCGCCGAGTTCCACTCGATTCTTGCCCGGAAGGCGCTTGGATCCCCCGCGCGCTGGAACGAAGGCAACCGCAGACATCGGCAAACCATATACCTTCCGGTGCCTTCCTGGAATTCGGCGTAATCAAGTTGACTACCACCGAAATCAACCGTGCAGCCGGTCGAGCAGGTCAACCAGCACGTGCGCCGTCGCCCCCCACACCGTCTCGTCAGCCAACTCAAAAAAGTGAAGCAGACGGTCCGTCGGAGGACGCCCCCACACCTCCGAATGGTGCG
>CAZPBS010000120.1:0-1619 GCA_964584925.1 uncultured Microbacteriaceae bacterium | reverse complement strand
ACCAAGAACAACTGAACCAGAATCAGCCGTGTTGCCAATTACACCACACCCCACCGAGGCGGAGTTTCCTCCGCCGGGACCCTCGATACTCTAGCGCACGCCTACAGCGATTGTCGCAGAGCCCTCAGTCGTTGGAGGCTGGAGCCACGGCCAAGAACCTCCATGGACTCAAACAACGGTGGGCTCACACGACGCCCCGAAATCGCCACACGGAGCGGTCCAAAAGCGTGGCGGGGCGACACTTCTAAACGCTCCACAAGGGCATCGCGGAGGACTTCTTCCAGGGAAGCGGTGGCCCAGCCCTCCATGCTGTCTAGAGCCTCGAGGGCGGCATCAAGAACCTCAGCGCTGCGATCACCAAGGGTCTTCCTGGCATCGTCCTCGATAACCAGAGCGTCATCGGCCGTGAACAGGAATGCGATCATGCCGGGAACTTCGCCGAGGAGTGCAACCCTCTCCTGCACGAAAGGCAGGATGTCCGTGAGCGTGGCTGATTGGTCGTCAGTGATGGGGTCCGACACCAGCGAGGCGCTCTGGAGATAGGGCACACAGCGCTCGAGGAAGACCTCAGGAGTCAGCAGGCGAATGTGGTCGCCATTGATTGATTCAGCCTTTTTGACATCGAACCGGGCGGGGTTGGGGTTAATGCTCGTCACCTCGAAGGCGTCGACCATCTCATCCATGGTGAAGACATCGCGATCCGGGGCAATTGACCACCCCAGAAGTGCCAAGTAGTTCAGTAAGCCCTCCTTGATGAATCCCCGATCGCGGTGAAGGAACAGGTTTGACTCGGGGTCACGCTTGGAGAGTTTCTTGTTGCCCTCCCCCATCACATAGGGCAGGTGACCGAAGCGGGGAATGTGGGAGGCAACACCAATTTCCTGCAGAGCCAGATACAGAGCAATCTGACGAGGAGTGGAGGAAAGAAGGTCTTCTCCCCGCAAGACGTGGGTCACCCCCATTAGGGCATCATCCACGGGGTTCACAAACGTATAGAGCGGCTTTCCGCCTGCCCGGACAATCACGAAGTCGGTGGTTGAGCCTGCGGGGAAAGACACCTCTCCTCGCACGAGGTCATCGAAACTAAAGTCTTGGTCGGGAACCCGCAAGCGCAAGGCGGGCTCGCGCCCTTCATCCCGATACGCCTGTTTCTGGGCTTCGGTGAGCTCGCGCTCGTGGTTGTCATAGCCCTGTTTGGGGTCACGGCCCAGGGATTCGTTCCGGGCCGCCATTTCCTCAGGGGTGACATAGCTCTCGTAGAGGTGTCCGGATTCCACCAGACGGGCAATCAAGTCCTGGTAGATCTCGGTGCGCTGTGATTGCCGGTAGGGCTCGTGAGGACCACCGGTCTCGACGCCCTCATCCCATTGCAGACCCAACCACTGGAGTGCTTCGACTAGTTGTTGGTAGCTCTCCTCGCTGTCGCGCTCAGCATCGGTGTCTTCGACACGGAAAATGAACGTCCCGCCGGTGTGCCTGGCATAGGCCCAGTTGAACAGGGCGGTGCGAATCAACCCGACATGGGGTGTTCCCGTGGGAGATGGACAAAAACGGACACGGACGTCGCTGCCGGTGGCAGTCGAAAAGTCAAGGCTCATGAGACCACCAGTCTAGGAGTC
>CAZPBS010000119.1:0-1620 GCA_964584925.1 uncultured Microbacteriaceae bacterium | reverse complement strand
CCACCAAAACCATCAGCGTCATCGAGTACACCAATGAACTGGAAGGCGACTCCGTTGATACGGAACTCGTCACCCAGGTTGTCAAAGCGCATGCCCAGCTCATCAGCGGCGACGGCGCTCAACACGGCGACCCTCGCGGACTGGGCGCCGGGGGCTGCAGGTAAGAAGCGGCCCGAGGCCACCGTGGGTGTCGCAATCGCTTCGTAGCCCGGGGACACACCAATTAGACCCAGCGAGGTCTCATTTCCCTCAAAACTGGCCGATCCGTTACTGCGCACTTCGCTCGAGACGCGAAGCACGTTGGGTAAAGCCGCAATGTTTGCAGCGTCCGAATCTTGCAAACCATCCGGCGTCGTCGCCGTCACCGAAATCTGGTTGGCTCCTAAGTCCGCCAACGATTCGTCGATACCTTGTTGGGCCCCCTGCCCCACGGAAATCAGCGCCACCACAGAAGTAACACCGATGATGATGCCGAGCATGGTGAGCGCACTGCGCATTTTTGACGCCCGAATGCGCTGGAGCGCCATGCGCAAAATCAGCCACGGAGTCATCGAACACCCACCATTTGATCAGACTTCTCGTCTCGCTCAATCAAACCGTCGCGGATGTACACACGACGCTTGGCAGCCGCCGCGACATCCAAGTCGTGAGTAATCAACACGATCGTGCGTCCATCTGCGTTCATCTCTTTGAACGTGTTCATGACCGCTTCCCCCGAAGCCGTATCGAGAGCACCCGTCGGCTCGTCCGCCAAAACCAGGTCGGGGTTGGTCACGAGAGCCCGGGAAATAGCAACACGCTGCTGCTGACCGCCACTGAGCCGTGAGCGATCGAAGTCGAGGCGGTCACCCAAGCCGAGTTTCGAGAGCATCTCAGCGGCTCGACGACGTGCCTCGCGAGGCCCAATGCCCTGATAGAGAAGCGGGGTTGCCACATTGTCAACGGCCGACGTCAACGGGAGAAGCTGAAACTGCTGGAATACGAAACCGATGGCCTTCGAGCGAAGAGCGGTGAGTTCTTTGTCGTTCAGGTCCTTGACGTTCTTGCCCGCGACAATCACATCGCCTGAGGTCGGGCGATCTAAGCAGCCAATGAGGTTCATCATCGTGGACTTACCAGAACCCGATGGGCCGACGATGGCCACAAATTCCCCGCGTTCTACCTGCAGGCTCACGCCGGCGAGCGCCACTGTTGCCACATCCCCGGTTTGGTATTCCCGGCGGACGTTGCGCAAGTCAACGACCAATTCGCCCATTAGTTAAATTGTTCCTGCTGCCGCTGGCGGTCTTCAACGCCGGGAGGCGGGCCAGTTCCAGGCTCCCAATCACCGCCCACAACAGGAAATTCTCCTACGTCACCGATGATCACGGTTTCGTTACCCTCGAGCCCGCTAACAATTTCAACGAACGCACCACCTTCGACGCCCGTCTCTACGTAGACCGCCCGGATGGTGCCATCAGCCTCGAGCACATTCACCACGGTCTGGTCACCCTCGATGTTCAGCGCGGCCACCGGGACAGCGACAACACCCGGCGTCTGGTCAGTAATGATGTTGATCTGAGCGGTCATGCCCACTCGAAGTTTGGCGGGAGGATTATCCACCGACACAGTCACCTCATA
>CAZPBS010000118.1:0-1679 GCA_964584925.1 uncultured Microbacteriaceae bacterium | reverse complement strand
CATGGCGAAGTCAATGAGCCTCACGTGGCCCCCCGGGTCAACCATCCAGTTTCGTGGGTGGTTATCTCGGTGAGCGGGGACCAGAGTGAGCGACCGGAGATCCATCGCACGAGCAATCAGCAACCTGGCTTCTGACAGCAAAGCCGATGAGACCGACCCCTCCAGGGCAGAGGCTGCCTCTTCAAACCGCGAAGCGCACTGCCTAGCAAACTGGTCAGAGACGACGGCTTGTGAGGACTCGTGCAGCCGCCGAATCAAGGCACCCACCTTGTAGTGAACTAACGGGTCCCATTCGTGGGGTGTCCCCGCGGCCGGCGCACCGTGTAGTTCGCTGATCAGGAGCATCCGCAGCACCTCGTCATGCTCAATTAGCCGGGGAGCATCGGAACCGAGGGCTGGGGTGTAGTGGGTAAGAGCATCCCACTCGCGCTGATAGTCGGTTTGGTCTCTGTACCACTTCACGAATGAGGAGTCGCCAGAACGGTTGAAGACCCTCAGAACTTTGCCCACCGTCGGGCGGCGGGATTGATCATCAACTACTTCGACAGGGCCTAGAACCCGATGGACGCGATCGAGAACCTCTGCCTCGGAGGCAAGGCCAACACGACCGAGAACGGTCTCACGCATGGTGCCTCCCGAGAAATAACAGCAATGAAAAACCCCCGCCCACGGTCATTGTGGTCAGGGGCTTTTACAAGCTCATAGGACTACTGGCAGCTGTCACACTGGAGCAGATCCATCGGATCTACCGGTACTGCGTAGCCTCCAACGTTATCTTCGTTCATGGTGGCTTCCTTCCTGGTTCGGCGCTTCGTGCCGGACCACCACTATATACCGGTAATAACACTTCTGTCGTTACCCCATATCTTGTGGTTAAGGGCGTGTCGCTCGCGTGAGGTACTGCGGCTTCACCGAACGAGAAATTCAGCCTAAGCTAAACTCATGGTTGCTGAACCACCAAAAAAGCCCCCCCCTTCGATTCTCGATGCTGTTAGGACGTCCCTAACGGAGGAACGCGAGGAGATACGCAGGCTACACAACAGACATGTTTCCGCAGGTGACCTTCTGTTTGACCGATGGGAAACCGCTAGGTTTTATGGTTTCGGGAAGGGCACTTCTTGCTATAACAACGTGCTGATAATTGGAAATGTTGAAGTTGGAGAAGATTCATGGATTGGACCCAATGTTGTTCTTGATGGAACAGGAGGGCTTTACATAGGTTCTTACGTCAGCATTTCCGCAGGTTGCCAGATTTACTCGCACCACACTGTGAAATGGTCAACTTCTCTTGGAAAGAATGAAATTGACCGGGAACCGACCCGGATTGGAGATGGTGTCTACATTGGACCTAACTCGATTGTGGAAATGGGAGTTACAATTGGCGAACAATCCGTCATCGGCGCGATGAGCTTTGTTAATCGTGACATACCTCCTGGATCAAAAGCTTTCGGCATTCCGGCCCAACCGCTCTAGGGCGCTTTGGTTCACTTGATTCTTGACACGGCATTTTTCGGGACTCAAGCCACGTTTGTGACCAATTTATGCAGGCGAGACTTGTGAGGTTGAGACCTATCCTTTTCGCTTGACCTCAACGTAGTCAGACGTCTCCGCGGAGTGCACTAATGAAATTTCGAGGTCCTTAAAGGTAACGGTGTCTCCTGGTCGAATGAAAGCCTCGA
>CAZPBS010000117.1:0-1775 GCA_964584925.1 uncultured Microbacteriaceae bacterium | reverse complement strand
CCTTCACGTTTGTGCTGAAGACTCCTCCGGCAGCAGAGCTCATCAAGAAGGCAGCCGGTGTGAAGAAGGGGTCCGGAACCCCACACACGGACAAGGTGGCCAACATCACCCCCGAACAGGTTCGCCAGATTGCCGAACAAAAGCAGGCTGACCTGAACGCCAACGACATCGAGGCTGCCGCCAAGATCATCGAAGGTACTGCCCGCAGCATGGGCATCACCGTCGGCTAATCCCTTTTTCATGTAGCGGGAGAGCGAGCCACGCTCAGATACCGCAACCTCAGTACAGGAGATACAACAATGGCATCGAAATCCAAGGCATACCGGGATGCGAAGGCCCTCGTGCAAGAAGGACACTTCTATGCACCGAGCGAGGCAGTAGCTCTTGCCAAAAAGACCACATCACAGAAGTTTGATTCCACCGTTGAGGTCGCCATCAAGCTCGGTGTTGATCAGCGTAAGGCTGACCAGATGGTGCGTGGAACTGTCAGCCTCCCGCACGGAACGGGAAAGACTGCTCGCGTGCTGGTGTTTGCGACGGGACCCGCCGCCGAGGCCGCGCTGGCCGCCGGAGCTGACGAGGTCGGTGGCGATGAGTTAATTGAGAAGGTCGCCGGTGGCTATACGAACTTTGATGCGGCCGTGTCGACTCCAGAGCTCATGGGCAAGGTCGGAACTCTCGGTAAGGTCCTAGGCCCCCGTGGATTGATGCCAAACCCGAAGACCGGAACTGTGACTCCCGATGTGGGGAAGGCAGTGTCAGATATTAAGGGTGGAAAAATCGAGTTCAAGCTGGATAAGCACTCCAACATGCACTTCGTCATCGGTAAAGCAAGCTTCAGCGAAGCCCAGCTTCTGGAGAACTTCTCTGCCGCGTTTGAGGAGATTCAGCGCCTGAAGCCCTCATCGTCTAAGGGTCGCTACATCCAGAAGGCAGCGGTGTCGACCACGTTCGGTCCAGGAATTCCGCTGGACGTCAACGCTCTCTAGCTTCGTGACACCGGTGAGCATCAGTCGGGCACTGCCCGCTGATGCTCACCGTGTATCGGCACTCGCGCGAGAGACTTTCCCTTTGGCCTGCCCTCCAGGAACAACTAGGGAGAACATTGAGCTTTTTTGTGACACAAAGCTATCCGTCGAGGCGTTTACAGGTTATCTCGCTGATCCGCATATTCGTATCTGGCTAGCCACCACGAAGGACGAGCCTGTGGGCTATCTGATGAGTGTTGGTGGTGAACCAGCCGATTCGGTGATTGCTGGTGCTGTCAGGATGCGGCCCACGGTGGAGATATCTAAAATTTACGTCCTAGAAAGTGCTCACGGCAGCGGAGTGGCCAGCGAGCTGATGAGCGTCGCTGTGGAGGACGCGAGGACACAGGGCGCACAGTCGGTGTGGCTTGGTGTGAACAAGCACAATGAGCGTGCCAACAGATTCTATGAACGTCAAAGATTCGCGATTGTGGGCGAGAGATCATTCCAGGTGGGAGAAAGCCTTGAGGACGACTTTGTTCGAGAGAAGGTTCTCTAGAGCGTGCGTATAGCATTTTCATAGACAAGACCAAGACTTAGGTGGAAATCTTGTCGTCATGAATGACTACACCGGTATTGAAGCATCGTCCCAGAAGCTCTCCCACGCTGATGGTTCCCCCATGCGAGCGCTCGTGGTGGATGATGAGGAAAGCCTTGCTGACCTAGTCGCAATGTCACTGCGATACGAGGGCTGGGATGTGAAGACGGCCCATTCCGTGGCTGAGGCGATGAAGCAGGCGGCATCCT
>CAZPBS010000116.1:0-1794 GCA_964584925.1 uncultured Microbacteriaceae bacterium | reverse complement strand
AAGCAGCTCAACAAGTTGGTAAACGTCTTGAAAATCGTGGAGCTGGAGCCGGACCAATCGGTTGCCCGGGAGCACATGCTGATAAAGGTGCGGGTGGACAACTCCACGAGGTCTCAAATTCTCGAAGCGACAAACCTATTCCGCGCACGAGTGGTGGATGTCGTCACGGATGCTCTTGTTATCGAGGTCACCGGTGACAGCGCCAAGGTTCGCGCTCTCCTTAAGGTCCTTGAGCCCTATGGCATTAAGGAAATCGCACAGTCTGGGCTTCTGGCGATTGGCCGGGGATCCAAGAGCATTTCTGATCGCATCAATAAGAACTAGGCTTGGTACCAAAGCCCGCCAATCAAGGAGACATGTAGCTGTGACGGACATCAAGTACGACAAGGACGCTGACCTCGGCATCATCCAAGGCAAGAAAGTTGCCGTAGTGGGGTACGGCTCGCAGGGTCACGCTCACGCTCAAAACCTTCGCGACTCCGGTGTTGAGGTTGTCGTTGCTCTGAAAGAGGGCTCGGCGTCAACTCCGAAGGCCGAAGAAGCTGGATTCACAGTGATGACGACAGCTGATGCCACTCAGTGGGCCGATGTCATCGTGATTCTTGCCCCCGATCAGCACCAGCGTCACCTCTACGCAGAGGATGTAGCGCCGAACCTCTCTGAAGGAAAAACTTTGGTCTTTGGTCACGGATTCAATATCCGTTTCGGCTACATTAAGCCTCCCGCAAGTGTTGACGTCATCCTGATTGCCCCCAAGGGCCCCGGTCACACCGTTCGTCGTGAGTTCGAGGCAGGCCGCGGTGTTCCGGTTATTGTCGCTGTCGAGAATGATGCATCGGGAGGAGCCTGGGACCTTGCCTGGTCTTACGCAAAAGGTTTGGGGGCTCTCCGCGCAGGAGGTATCACCACCACCTTTACAGAGGAAACCGAAACCGATCTGTTCGGCGAGCAGGCTGTGCTCTGTGGCGGAACTTCACAACTCGTTCAATATGGTTTCGAGGTCTTGACTGAGGCCGGCTACCAACCGGAGATTGCCTATTTTGAGGTGCTCCATGAGCTAAAACTCATCGTGGACCTCATGTGGGAGGGCGGAATCGCCAAGCAGCGCTGGTCTATTTCCGACACTGCTGAGTATGGCGACTATGTATCCGGTCCCCGCGTTATCTCTCCAGACGTGAAAGAAAACATGAAGGGCGTCCTCGCCGATATACAGTCGGGAGCATTTGCACAACGCTTCATCGCTGACCAGGACGCAGGAGCACCCGAGTTTCAGGCTCTCCGTGCCAAAGGTGAAGGGCACCCGATTGAAGAAACCGGCCGTAAACTTCGTGCTCTCTTCTCCTGGAAGCAGAGTGATTCTGATTATGTAGAGGGCAAAGCGTCAAGATAGCGCGTCGTTTCGCGGAAAGGTATCGTTCGTGACGAAACCCGTCGTGCTCATCGCTGAAGAGCTCTCTCCAGCAACCCTCGAAGCACTGGGCTCAGATTTTGATATTCGCCACACCGATGGCGCTAACAGGGCTGAGCTTCTCGACGCCCTCACGGACGCTCACGCAGTGCTGATCAGGTCTGCAACCCAGATGGATGCGGAAGCTCTCTCCGTAGCCACACACCTCAAAGTCATCGCACGAGCAGGTGTCGGGCTTGACAACGTCGACATTAGAGCCGCAACTGAAGCCGGTGTCATGGTCGTGAATGCTCCCACCTCCAACATTGTTAGCGCAGCTGAGCTTGCCATCGCCCACATTCTGGCTCTCGCCCGTCACATCCCACGGGCTCACGCCTCGCTTGCCG
>CAZPBS010000115.1:0-1877 GCA_964584925.1 uncultured Microbacteriaceae bacterium | reverse complement strand
GTACTGTGGCACGCCCGGAGGGATTCGAACCCCCAACCTTCTGATCCGTAGTCAGATGCTCTATCCGTTGAGCTACGGGCGCAACTACACCACTACAGTGCGGGAGAAAGCCTAGCAGGGTGACGCCGCTGGTTCACCCCTGTGCTGATTCTTCGGCAGTTCTGGAGAGCGACGGCCGAGCTCCAAGCCTGAAGGTGGAGAGCAGGCCGAGAACCAAGAAACCAGCGGCGAAGAAAGCTGCGGATTGGGCGCCATCGGTGAACGCTTCGCCACTCGCTTCTTGGACACTTTGAGCAGTTGCCGGATCAACCTCATTGGCGACCAACACATCTGCCAAAACCGGGATCGCCGCTCCTGCGGAATCAACTACCGAAGTCACAACGGTCTCAGACAACGCTGGCGAAAGGCCAGCACCATCGATCCGGGTTTCCAACGAAGACCCCGTCCCGGTGAAGAGGACGGTGCCGATAACGGCAATACCGAGTGCGGATCCGATCTGGCGAACAGTGGACTGAGAACCAGAGCCTTGCCCTGTCTTCTCCATCGGCACATCCACCATGATCACGCCCGTTAGTTGAGCTGTTGCTAGTCCGACACCAATTCCGTAGACGAAAAGGAAGGGAGCAATAGCAGCCCATCCCGTTGAGGTTGAAGCGACAACTCCAAATCCGAGAATTCCCACAATCTCGAGAACAACACCAATTTGAACGGCACGCTCAGGCGGGAGCTTTCCTGACAATGCCCCACCTACTCCTGAGGCAACAAAGGCTCCCCCAGCGAGAAAGAGCAGAACAAGTCCCGCACCAATCGGTGTCATTCCCATGACATTTTGAAGCCACAGAGGGATAGCAAATATCAAGCCAAACTCGCCCATCGAAATAATGAGCGCCGCAATCGACCCGTTCCGAAATGATGCGATCCTGAACAGATTGAGGTCAAGGAGGACCCCCTTGTCCTGCTTCACCCGAGAAATCTCCCATAGGACGAAGGCGACCCCCGATACGACAGCGAGAGCCAGTGACACCGGAATAACGGACAACCCATCAGACGGCCACACGAAATCTCCCAAGGCGAAAGTGGCATTGGGATTGACCCACCACCAACCATAGATTCGACCCTCAATCAGTCCGAAAACAAGGGGGCCAAAGAGAAGGACTGAGAGAAGTGCACCCACCCAATCAAGGCCGCGCCTGGGCGCGGTAGATTTCGACTCCGCCACGAACAATAAGAGACCTATTCCGATAATCACTCCCAAGGGGAGGTTTATCAAGAAAGCCCATCGCCAGGTAAAGTCAGTGGCCAACCAACCGCCGAGAACTGGTCCAACAGCAACCATGCCTCCGATTGTCGAGCCCCACACTGCAAAGGCAATTCCACGTTCCCGGCCTTGGAAGTTTGCGTTCACGAGCGACAAAGTTGTGGGCAGAACCATCGCTCCACCAAACCCTTGGACGATGCGAGAAAGTATGAGGGAGCTGGCGGAGTCGCTGTATCCAGCCCACGCTGAAGATGCGATGAAGATCACAATCCCGATCAAAAGAAGCCTTCGACGCCCCACCCGATCAGCGAGCGATCCCCAAATCAGCAGTGTTGCCGCGAAAACGAGGACATAGCTCTCTTGAACCCATTGAACCTCGGTCGACGACAGAGCTAACTCCTTGATGACCTCCGGGAAAATGGTGTTAACGATCGTGCCGTCGATAATGACGAGCGAAATTGCCAGGGAGATGAAGAGCAACCCAATCCATCGGGTGCGTGATGTCGTCATGACTGTTACTGCTTTCTCGCACTCGATTTAGGGAGATCGAGGCTCCTTCAGCCTAGAGTCTCGCCAGGGCGTCTATGTCCTCGAGGAACTGTCCGACCATTTCACCGGA
>CAZPBS010000114.1:0-1975 GCA_964584925.1 uncultured Microbacteriaceae bacterium | reverse complement strand
GCGTGAGCTGGTGAGTACTGACGAGTCAGAGAGGATTCGATAATGCTGTTGCAGCGACTGGGCGACCGGCACCATCACGCATCTTTTCGGGAGACTCATCAGTGGTCGATCGACAACCCTGGGGATTTCTGGCTCGAAGCATGGAGTGATCTCGGCATCGTGGGAGATCCAGGCGCCACCGCCATGACCGGCGGCGGATTCAGTGACACCCAATGGTTTCCCGAGGCATCACTCAACGTGGTCAACACTTTGCTCGCTGGGGACCCCGATGATGAAGTGTTAGTAGCTCTCACGGAGGATGGACCCCGGCGCTCCTTCACGCGGGAACAACTTCGAGATGAAGTCGCTGCGTGTGCGGCGGCATTGCAGGCATCGGGGGTGAGGGCAGGCGACCGAGTGGCAGCCTGGATGCCCCACGTTCCCGACACCGTGATTTATGCACTCGGCGCCCTCTCCATCGGGGCGGTGGTCAGCACCGCGTCCACCGATTTTGGGCCCACTGCTCTGATTGACCGTTTTGGCCAGATCGAGCCCACAGTGTTGTTGGCTCCAGCCCACTCCACCTATGCCGGCAAGGTGGCAGATCACGAAGGAGCTCTCGACGAGATTCTTCGCGAGCTTCACAGCGTGACCACTCTGGTGGTCTCAGGAGGTGGCGAGGGACGACTGAGCTTTGAGGACTGGCTTGCTCCCCACCGGGGAGCTCCACTGACCCCTGTTGATCTGCCCTTTGATCACCCCGGCTTCATCTTGTTCTCCAGCGGAACGACGGGAAAACCTAAATGCATCGTGCATAGAGCTGCCGGTGTCTTGTTGAAGGTTCTCAGTGAGCAGGCGTACCACCTCGATGTTCGCCCGGGAGATCGCATGCTCTATGCCACGACCTGCGGCTGGATGATGTGGAACTGGCTCGTGATGGGCCTTGGCAGCGGTGCCACGATCGTGCTGGTCGATGGCAGCCCCGGCTTCCCCGAACTGGGCCGTTTATGGTCCATCGCCGCTGAGGAGCGGCTGAGCTTCCTCGGTGTTTCCGCAGCGTTGATTGACACATGGCGAAAAGCTGAGCTGGAACCGACTGACTTCGGCTCGCTCGAGTCGTTGCGCACGATTGCCTCCACTGGGTCACCGCTGGGCCCTGAAGGCTATGACTGGGTGGCGAAGAGCATCTCCCCCGACATCGTCGTGGCCTCAATTGCCGGTGGAACAGACCTCTGCGGCTGTTTGGTCTTGGGAGTCGCCACCGAAGCGGTCCGCCGAGGAGAAATTGGTGGTCCAGCGCTCGGCCTGGATGTGACCGTGGTGGACTCCGAGGGTCATCCCGTGGCACCCGGTGTGGAGGGTGAACTGGTCTGCAGGACCCCCTTCCCTTCCACCCCTGTGCAGTTTTGGGGAGACGCCGATGGCGCCCGTATGAGAAGTGCCTACTTTGATCGGTTTGAGGGAATCTGGGCGCACGGTGATTTCGCGAAGACCACCACGGAGGGCGGGTTTGTGATCTTGGGTCGCCTCGATGCGACGCTGAACGCCAAAGGGGTGCGGATTGGAACCGCCGAGATTTACCGGGTGGTCCAGTCAATTCCTGGAATTCAGGACTCTCTCGCAGTAGCGCAGCCCCACGATGGTGATAGCCGGATCGTGCTGTTTGTCGTGACCACCGAAGAACTAGATGAGGCTCTCGAGACCCGCATTCGCCAGGAGCTTCGCTCCCAAGCGAGCCCCCGCCACGTTCCCTCCCTGATTGTCAGAGCACCAGCAGTTCCCAGAACCCGCAGCGGGAAGATGACGGAACTCGCCGTCGCAGACATCGTCGCGGCTCGAGCAGAGCGGGACACGTCGTCGCTTGCGAACCCCGAAAGCCTGGAGTGGTTTAGGCAGTGGGCGAAGAGTTCACAGGACCAGTAGTTCCTCGCACCACCAGCCGCGAGGACACCTGATCGTGCTGAGCTGGGCGGGCGGGCTTCTCGAGTCGTTCCAG
>CAZPBS010000113.1:0-2057 GCA_964584925.1 uncultured Microbacteriaceae bacterium | reverse complement strand
TGCTCCGATTCATCGCGCCCGTCATCGGGCTTGCCTTCTTTGTCGTTCAGATCCCCTTTGCTCGATTCGCGTACGACAGCCACCACGACGGCTTCATGGTGGTGGCCGCTATTGCGGTGCGCGATGGGAACATCATTCACCGAGATGTGTTCACGCTATACGGGCCGCTGACGCCACTCCTCCACGCAAGTTGGCTGATCGCTCCAATTGGCCCAGTTCTCGCTCTCCGACTTGGCACATGCCTACTAAACGCCCTCACCGCCGCCTTTGTTGCCGATCTGGGGCGCGTCGCACCCCGAGCCTGGGGCGTCTCAATGACAGCGTCCGTGTCAGCGTCGATCCTGTGGATAGTGCTCAATGATGTCTGGCGGGGCAACGGAATCGTCACCTACGCCTACGCAACCCTTCCTTGGCCCTCAGTCGTATCCGCAACCCTGTTCGCATTTGTCGTGTGGGTACTGGCCCGAGGGAACGAGCGGCCACGTCATATTGGAACCTATGTCGTCGCGGGGACTGCGGTTGGGGCCTCAGTTTTCGTCAAACTCAATATTGGAGTCTTTGCCGTGGCGACCACAATCACCACGGCTTTCGCCGTATGGACCACGTTCCCGGAACTGCGTCGTCAGACAGTCTCCTTTCTTGGTGGCATTCTCTTAGGGTTCTCGCTACCTCTTTCTTACCTTGCCGCAAGTGGAGCCGGACGCGAGTACGTTGAACAATCACTACTCACTCCGCGGGCTCTCGCAGAAAGCATGGCAGCAGACTGGGATCCACTGTCTTGGCTTACGCGAACACTGCTTGTCAACACTGCGCTCGGTATCGCCCTGATGGCGCTGGCACTTGTGTGGAAGCGAGCTCGATTAGTCACCGTTGTAAAGGTGGTGTTCGCTCTTGTCCCACTTCTCATTCTCTGGCTGTGGGCAAATCGCGTTACGGTTCCATACTCCGTTGGAGACCACCTCGGAGACGTAATTCGTGGAATCACTTGGCAGGACCCGCGAACGTGGGAAAACTTCCGATTCGTACATCTAATTGCGGTTCTTTCTCTCCTGTTCGCCTTCGGGACATACGTGTCTCACCTCACACGTGTTATTCGGAGACCCTCGGCACGATTCCCAAATTTCGGGCTCATGATTTCGTGCTGCCTTGCAGCGGCCTGCCTCGCTCAGATCTACCCTGCTTGGGACGTTAGACACTTCTGGTGGGGGATCCCGATAATCCTCATATTTGCGTTTCGCGGCATTGAGACTGTCTCAGGTTCCACGGGGCTTACACGACTCGTCACGGTGTCGATGCTCCTCATCATTTTGCCGATGACCATGTTTCTCGGAGCGCGCACTCTTGCCGAGGTTCGCGTACCACACCGCTCCGGGCCACTGCTAGAAGGCATGCTCGGCGAACCTGAAGAGGTTGACTTTTATGAGGCTCGATACAACTTTGTTGTTCCTCGTACATTCGGTCCCAGCAGAGCCCTCTTTATTGCCAATGATGGTGACCTCAGCGTTCTCACTGGAAAGTACCGCGCCCTCGACCCTGACTGGGGCGTAGCAAATATCTTCACCCCGTCGCTATCGGAGAGAACATCGACACGCCCGACCGTCATTTCGGATCTCGGTGTTGATGAGTTGATGGAGCGAGTCGGGGGAACGGACTACTTCATCGCATCCCGAGCCGCGAACCTCACCCACCTCCTCGCACCACCCTGTATCGCCGGCAACTGCCCCGGCGTCGAGCCGAACGACGTCTGCATGTCATGGGGATCATGCCGACCACGGTCAACCCCCGAACCCCTCGAACTCGTTCCCGACTCGTCGTTCACCCCGGTTACACCCTGGAGCGACTGGAACGTCAAGGTCAACACCGGCTTCAGCTACCCAGAGGACGACGGCGCTTGGATCACCGGGCATCACGCACGCCTGACCTTCGACAACGTGCCAACCGACACGGTCCGAGTCTCGCTCTACCCGTTCCTGCCACCTGAGTGGACCCACATCGATATCAGCATCCTCACCGACAGCGAGGCCACCCCGATCCGACTGAACGACGGCGTTACCACC
>CAZPBS010000112.1:0-2087 GCA_964584925.1 uncultured Microbacteriaceae bacterium | reverse complement strand
TGCGCTGGGGTGACGCTGATGCTTTTGGTCACGTCAACAATGTGGTGTTCTTTCGCTACCTCGAGGAAGCGCGCGCCCGGGTGATTCCCGAGTCGGGTCCAGGCTCCACCATTCTCAGTGGTGGGCTCGTGGTGGCAGAGCAGCAACTGAAATACCTCGCTCCCCTGCACTACCGCAAAGCGCCCGTCCAGGTCGGAATGACCGTGGATCACGTCGGAGGCTCATCGTTTCGACTCGCCTGCAGGGTTTTTGATGCCCAGAGTGGCACTGTCTATGCCGAAGGGTTTGTGGCGCTGGTGACGTATAACTTCACCATTGGAGCACCCCGAAAGCTTTCTTCTGATGAGAGAGCGTGGCTGACCGGTGAGTGACACACTCATTCTTGTGTTGCTGATTCTCGAAGGAATCGGCGTACTGGCATTTGCTGCCTCCGGAGTGCTCGCAGGCGCCACCAAACGCCTCGATGTGGTCGGCGTTGCCGTCATTGCGTTCTTGACGGCCTTTGGTGGAGGAACACTGCGTGACGTGTTACTCGATCGGGGGCCCTTCTTTTGGGTTGCCAACGAGAGCTGGGTGTGGGCGGTGCTGGCACTGGCCATCGTGGGTCCAATCTTCTTGCGCTCCCAGCACATTGAACCCACCTCTAAGGCCATGCAATGGCCAGACGCGGTGGGGTTGGGGTTGTTTGCAGCCTCGGGAACCCAGATAGCTCTGGAATCTGGCGCAACGCCCCTGGTGGCAACCCTGATGGGGGTCGTGACCGCTGCATTTGGAGGCATGATCCGCGACATCCTGGTCAACGAGATTCCTTGGGTGGTCTCGAGCTACCAGCTCTACGCCGTCATTGCATTTGCGGGCGGTTGGGTTGTCTGGGGCTTGGGAGCTCTGGGTATGGCACCGGTGGTGGCGGTGGCAATCGGGGCAGCCCTCACCATTGCGCTTCGTATTCTCGCCATCGTCTTCAACTGGCGGCTGCCGCAGTGGAAGCTGGGAGAGAGCTCGTCCTAGGGTTCTGGCCTGACGAGTCACGCGAACCACTACCGCGAGAGCTTCGCTCCCACATACTCATACGGGCCGCTTAGCGCATTGGCTTTCTCGACCGTGCTGATGACCACAAGCCATTCATCGGGTGACACTTCTACTGCTGCTGGGTCAAGGTAATTGCGGTCCTCGTCAAACAGAATCGGCTGATCTTCGATGCTCCAGTCCATTCCATCGCTGGACGTTGCAACATAGATGCGCTGGGGCAGCCGCTCTGTTGCGGGTGTAGTGGAAAGCAACAGGACCCAGTCCCCTTCCTCCGCTTTCAGCATGAAGGGATCCACATATCCATCGGTAATGGCATAGCCCTCATCAGGGGTAAAGGTGATGCCATCTTGCGAGGTGGCGGTGCGAAGCACCTCCCACCTTTCCCCCTCTGGCATATCCACCCACATCATGCGGTAAAAACCATCGGGATCCACCCAGGTGTCGGGGACACCCCAGGCCATTCCCGGCTCATCCTGTTGAATTCCGGTCGGCACACCCTCGGGGAAGGAGGACAGGTTTGAGGACTCAGAGACCATCACTTTCTTCTTCATCGTCTTGGGGTCCATCGGCTGAGCAGGTTGAACAGGCTGACCTGGTTCACCCGGTGGACTGGGCTCCATCGGCGGCATATCGAAAGTGACGTAATACAGAAGCCAAGATCCATCAGGTCTTTGGAGGAGCGAGTAGTCACTGCCCATGGGGATCTTCATGCCGGGGTCGGGGGTGAAAGAAACCCCGTCGTTGGAACGATAGGCGCGATCTTGACCCAAGCCGGTGACCAGAAGTAGGTACCCACCGTCGGGGTGAGCAACAAGCTCTGGGGACACACCTTCAATACCCAAACCCTCGCCCAGCTCGAAGGAAAACAACGAGCCATTCCCCTCTTGGGATGTTGCTTCGGACGATGAGTCTGCCGAGGTTTCAGTCGAAGCGCCCATGTCACTCGGCGATCCGCCTTGGCAGCCTGCCACGGCCAGAATGCTCGCAACCCACAATGCTGCGCTCAGGCGGGACTTTCTCATGTCACCATCCTCGCAAAGCACAGGGTTTCACGCCAT
>CAZPBS010000111.1:0-2193 GCA_964584925.1 uncultured Microbacteriaceae bacterium | reverse complement strand
AGGTCACCTACCGCGTCGAGGCAACTCGTGCCGGTGAGCGCACTGACTTCGACCGCCTTGTGGTTGACGTCGAGACCAAGCCCTCCATGAGCCCCCGCGACGCTGTTGCGTCTGCTGGTCGCACCCTGGTGGAGCTCTTCGGTCTGGCTCGCGACCTCAACCAAGAGGCCGAGGGTATCGAAATTGGCCCTGCACCTGTGGAAGCTGTCCTTTCCAGTGAAATGGCGATGCCCATCGAGAGCCTCGACCTGTCTGTGCGCAGCTACAACTGCCTCAAGCGCGAGGGCATCAACAACGTGAGTGAACTCGTGGCACTCTCCGAGCACCAGCTGATGAACATCCGCAACTTCGGTCAGAAGTCAGTGGATGAGGTCCGCGACAAGCTCATCGAGATGGGACTGTCCCTCAAGGACCCGATGCCCGGATTCGACGGAGCCGCCTTCTACAGCGGCCTGGAGTCAGAAGAAGAGTACTAAGAGTCGACCCCACGTCGATTCCCCTGTGAAACACGGAAGAGAACACAACAATGCCTAGACCCACTAAAGGACCCCGCCTGGGAGGCGGAGCGGCCCACGAGCGCCTGATGTTGGCAAACCTCGCAACCGCTTTGTTCACTCACGGTCGTATCCAGACTACGGAGACCAAGGCCAAGCGCCTGCGCCCGCTTGCTGAGCGCATGGTGACCTTTGCCAAGCGCGGTGACCTGCACGCTCGTCGCAAGGTGATGACCGTCATCCGCGACAAGTCCGCGGTCCACAAGTTGTTCATGGAGATCGCACCTCAGGTCGACAAGCGCGAAGGTGGCTACACCCGCATTGTGAAGACCGGATACCGCAAGGGTGACAACGCCCCCATGGCCGTCATTGAGTTGGTTCTCGAGCCTGTGAACCCGAAGCCCAAGACCAAGAAGGCAAAGCCGGAGGCTGAGAAGCCCGCTGCTAAGCCTGTCGTGGCCGACGAGGTCGTCGAGACGACCGAAGCTCCTGAGGCAATCGAGGAGACGACGGAAGCAGTAGAGGCCACTGTGGAGGAGACCGAAGCAACGGATGCTCCTGCAGAGGAAGCACCTGCTGAGGATGTTGTCACCGAGGAGCCCGCAGCAGAGGAGGCCCCCGCTGAGGAGCCTGCCGCTGACGAAGCTCCTGCTGAGGATGCCCCGGCAGAGGATGAGGCAAAGGAAGACTCTAAGTAGTCTTCTGGCTCCTTCTCTACACTGTCTGAGGTGAGCACACGCCTTCGGATTGACCTGGGGTATTTGGGCACCAATTTTTCGGGGTGGGCCATTCAGCCAGGCCTTCGGACGGTGCAAGGTTCGCTGGAAGAGGCGTTATCGATCGCACTGCGGTGTGATCGAAAGCTCATCACCTTGGTGGTGGCAGGGCGCACGGATGCAGGAGTTCACGCACTTCACCAGGTCTGTCACGTAGACATTCCAGAGGGAGTGAAGTTGGGCAATCTGGAGTCACTCCAGAAGAGAGTCCAGGGCACCCTGCGGACCGACGACATTGCGCTGCACCAAATATCTGTGGCCCCCGAGGGTTTTGAGGCTCGTTTTTCTGCGCTGTCTCGCGAGTATGAGTACCGCATCGATGACCGGACTTCCAAGCGAAACCCGTTGCACCACCTGTTCACCTATCGCAGCCCTTACTCTCTGGACGATGCCGCCATGAACAAGCTCAGCAGAGGCTTGTGTGGCCTGCATGATTGGGCGGCTTTTTGTCGACCCAAGCCTGGAGCCACCACCATTCGCACGCTCACTCATTTTGAGTGGACGAGAGACGCCGATGGCATTCTGACCGGCTCCGTCATTGCTGATGCTTTCTGCCACTCCATGGTGCGCTCGTTGGTGGGCTCCGCTGTGGCAGTGGGGCGCGGGAAACTGAGCGCCACAGAAGTACTGAATTTGCGCGATAAAGGGGAGCGAACGAGCGCATGGACCACGATGCCCGCAAAAGGGCTGACTTTGATCTCGGTGGAGTACCCCTCCGATGATCAGCTTGCGCAACGTGCCAAGGACACCAGGGCCAAACGAGGTCCCACCTCGGATTGACCCCTGGAATTCTGTCCTCTAAGCTAGAGCGCTGGTGTCAATCGCCGATTGTCATCAGGTTGAGCCCTCCACCGGGGAGTTCCTTAGTGAACACCCACCGGAGCGGGATTCACGAACAACTCGAACCGTAAAGGAATGTCGCA
>CAZPBS010000110.1:0-2204 GCA_964584925.1 uncultured Microbacteriaceae bacterium | reverse complement strand
ATCCAACGAATTGGTCGCATGGCAGCGACGAGGGCGAGCGCACCGATCGGCACCCACACGACCGACTGGACGGCATAACGGATATAACCCGTGGTCCAGATCGCAAAGAGCACCGGCCCAATCAGGAAGACTCCTGCCCCAAGCGCCCGGATCGCGGGCCGGCGACTCCCCTCTCTCCCAATCTGTACCAGCGCGATGAGGCCAAGAGCGAGCAGTACGACAGTCGCTACTGGAACTGACGTATCGAAGTACTCAACCTCCAGATCAAGCGGTCGATACCCATCGATGAGCACACCGGTGTGGGTTAAACGATCAAAGAACCCGCTCCACGAAGTGATTGGAAAGCGAGCATCGACAACATACAACTGAAGGGCGCGCCCCCAGACGACCGCCACCATAAGGACGAGAATCCGGAGGCAAAGCAGCAAGATCGGCTCCCGCCGGTTGCCACGTGCGAGCCACTCGAACACTCGTGAGACTGGACCGGCGTCCCGCACTATCGCGACCGCGAGGGCCACAGAGCCAACAGCCGTCAAGAGCAGCAAAGTTCCCGAGATCGGGATGCCGGGGGTCACGATGGTCTCTAGATTGGCTTTGACAGCAACAAATGTTGCCCAACTCACCGCTACGCCGAGGTAAGCCGCGAAGAATCCGCTGAAGTACGCAAGCGCAGCACGAAGAGTTGGGGCGAGGATCGACGCACCAAGAAGCAATGCGGGGACAGTTGACAGCGCAGAGGCCTTCATGAGCGGCATGATCGAGAGCGCAACCCCAGCCAACACCCATCCTCTCTGATCGTTCGCAGCGAGCATGAGAAGCAGGGACAGGCCAATTCCTGGGGCGGCGGCCAAGTGCCCAAATGACGTTCCGACTTGCATGAGTGCGAGAGGCGTTGCGATGGTCAGCGCGGAGAGCGCGACGCGAATAATCAGGGAGACGTTCGGCGCGATCCGGCGGGAGAGCACTAGAGCGATCGGAAAGCTCGTAGCGTGAATGAGCGTCCACGCGACCACGGGCAACCACCAGCGTCCAGTACCAGCGAGTAGCGACTGCCACACGTCATTGAACGGCGGGTAGGTGAGACGAGATGTCGCAAGACCTCGAACTTCGAAGTCACCGTGTAGCGCGGTCCACCCGGCGTACCACTTCACATTGAGCAAATCGAAGTTGTTGTCCGCGCCTCGGGACAGTGAAAAGATTGAGAGCGCCGCCGCGTAGGCCAACGTCAACAGGACGAAAACCCGGTTCTCGAACTCTTTTCGCATCAAGTCGCGCTTGTCACGGATTCAGTCGAACAGCGATCAGCTTCGCGCAGAGCTTCCGCTGATCAGGCCCGAGTCCAAGATCCAAAGGAGAATCAACCGTCTCACACTTGATCACCACCTGCTGAGCCAAGTCCTGTGACAACGGGGCCGTCACCCATTGGCCGCCACCTGTCAGGCGGACCTCCGTCACTCCGACGGCGGTGGTGATTGAAATAGGCCGTTCCGTGAGCGCCGCAGACAACAGTGGGAAGAGGTACAGGTCGACGGTACTCGCAGGCACCTCTTCCACCTCGAAATTTAAGTCGGCTCGAATCGCCGCGACCCAAGTTCCATCATCCTCCGGCACGCCAAATCCGTCGCCCATGATCCACCGTGATGGTGCTGTCGAAGCCATCGAGAGTTCCTCGCCGACGGGAACCACCCGGAGGTCCTCAAGCGCGGCCCTAGTTGCCTCGTCGTCTCCAAAAGCCGGAGGTTGGTATTCGATCTGGTCGAACCAGCTGAAACTCCCCAAAGCCACAAGAGCGATAAGTGCCAGAGCCCAGATAATGCCTGCCCGGTCCTCGCCCCATCTCAACCGGGCGCCTACGTGACCGCCATTCGATTCGCTAACGCCTGACTCCTGTCCAGAGTGCTCGGCACGCGGTTCGGGAATTGTCACTTCATCGCCATCAGTCATGGTCTCACGCTAATCGTGCAACGCTGCCAGATGATCTCAGCTGTGATCCAAACGACTCATCCGTACCGATCATCCGGCTGAAGGCCTAGCCCTTTCTTCCGTCAGCACAATGACATTGAAGACCTTTACACAGAGATCTCGGACATCGTCCCCAAGCCCAAGGTCCTTCGGTGAGTCAAGGTCTGGACAGAAAATTGTGACCTCTTGGTCGAGCGCCCCGTCGAGCGGCACTCGAACCACCTCGCCTCCATCGGTGAGCG
>CAZPBS010000109.1:0-2343 GCA_964584925.1 uncultured Microbacteriaceae bacterium | reverse complement strand
TCGGTGGGAAAGTTTGCCGAGTCCACAATGATCGTGTTCTTACCGGGTCGAGAATCCACTAACGCTCTGGCCAATTGATAGAGATTGACAGATGTGGTGTCGGCCACCAGCGCTTGGCCAGCGCCTGAGCCCAGCACGGCGCGGGCAAGCAGATCCCCTGCCCTCTCGGCCTCGTCAATCCAGTGGCTCCACCCGCCGACCAGCTCGGCGCCCCACTCTTCGACCAGGAAGCGCTCGACTGACTCTTTCGTCGAGAGCGGCAACCGTCCCAGAGAGTTGCCATCGAGGTAACAGACCTCGGGGTCAGCAACAAAGAAACGCTGCGGAAATTCCCTTAGCGGATCACGCTCATCGAGCGAGCGGGCAAAAGCTTCACTGGTGACATCATCGGCACTCACCCGACCAGGTTAGACCTATCCGAACTTGCCGGAGACGTAATCTTCGGTGGCCTTGACTGAAGGGTTCGAGAAGATCTTGTCTGTGTCGTCAAATTCAATGAGCTTGCCGGGCTGACCGGTTCCGGCAATGTTGAAGAACGCGGTGCGGTCACTCACGCGGCTCGCCTGCTGCATGTTGTGGGTCACAATCACGATGGTGTAGTTCGCTTTGAGCTCCTCAATGAGGTCCTCAATCGCGAGGGTCGAAATCGGGTCGAGAGCCGAGCACGGCTCGTCCATCAAAATGACTTCCGGCTCCACGGCGATGGCGCGCGCAATACAGAGACGCTGCTGCTGTCCTCCCGAGATGCCAGAGCCTGGCTTGTCCAGGCGGTCCTTTACTTCTTCCCAGAGGTTGGCGCCGCGAAGAGACTTTTCGACGAGGTCATCAGCATCTGACTTGGAAATGCGGTTGTTGTTGAGCTTCACACCGGCGAGGACGTTATCGCGAATCGACATCGTGGGGAAAGGGTTGGGGCGCTGAAACACCATTCCCACCTCGCGGCGAACCATGACGGGATCAACACCGGGGTCGTAGAGGTTGCTGCCATCAACCAGCACCTCGCCCTCCACGCGGGCGCCAGGAATCACTTCGTGCATGCGGTTGAGAGTGCGAATCAGGGTCGACTTGCCACACCCGGAGGGCCCAATAAACGCTGTGACAGTGCGCGGTTCCATCACCATCGAGACCCCCTCTACAGCTAGAAAGCTGCCGTAGTAGACGTTGAGGTCATTGATTTCGATGCGCTTAGACATGGTGTGATTCCTTTTATCGACTAGCGACCATACTTCGGGGCGAACACATTAGTAATCAGGCGGGCGAGGAGGTTCAGCACCATCACAATCAAGATCAGCGCCAACGCCCCTGCCCACGCGCGGTCCAAATACGCCTCAGGGACACTTCCCTGAGCAACGTAGGAGTAGTAGACAAAGTTCGGCAACGACTGCATCCGGTCGGAGAACGGGTTGAAGTTGAAGTCGTTGGTGAATCCGGCAGCAATGAGAAGCGGCGCGGTCTCCCCCATGACGCGGGCAATAGAGAGCATCACACCAGTCGTGATTCCCGCCAGGGCGGTCGGGAGGACCACTTTCACAATTGTGAGCCATTTGGGAACACCAAGTGCATAAGACGCTTCTCGCAATTCATTTGGCACAAGGCGAAGCATTTCTTCACTCGAGCGCACCACGATTGGAATCATCAGCACGGAGAGCGCCGCCGCACCAGCAATACCCACCCGCGTGCCGGGCCCCAGGATCAGCGAAAAGAGGGAGTAAGCGAAGAGTCCCGCAACGATGGAGGGAATGCCCGTCATCACATCGACAAAGAACGTAATGGAGCGAGCAAGTCGCTTACCGTCTCCATATTCCACGAGGTAGATCGACGTGAGGAGCCCGACTGGCACCGAGATGACGGCCGCGAGAAGAGTCATGATGACGGTGCCCATCATCGCGTGGGCAGCGCCACCACCAGCCCCAACGACATTCCTCATCGACAACGTGAAGAAATCCAGGTCGAAACGCGCTGCACCCAAAGTGACGACCGTATAGAGCAGTGAGAGCAGAGGAATCATGGCGACAACAAACGCCAGCGTCACCAGTAGGGTCACTGTTCGGTCTACGGCTTTTCTCGGCCCTTCGACCACGCGCGATGCGACGTATTGGATCAGGCCAAATACGATGACGGCCACAACAATCAATACGGCCAGGTTGACCGTATATTCGGGATCCGCTGGCCGGAAGAACGTGAAGAAACCCCAGGAGATGACGAGCGAGAGCAACAGAAGGATGCCCGTCATGTATCCCGGCAACTTGCCGGAGGCGTAATAGTTCGAGGTCGCGGTCACGTTCGAGATCTGAGTCATGACTAGTTCGCCCCCGAGAAGTCTTTACGCAGGTTAATTACCCA
>CAZPBS010000108.1:0-2416 GCA_964584925.1 uncultured Microbacteriaceae bacterium | reverse complement strand
ACTGCTAGGTTGTTGACGTGTCCGGTGGTCCCTGGTTGAGCGAGCAGCGCAACGATTCCTCGTTCAGCTCCATCCATGACGAGCTCGTCTGGCGCGGCCTTATTCATGTTTCCACGGATGAGCAGAAGCTCAAGGAGGCTCTGGACGCGGGACCCATCACGTTTTATTGCGGATTCGATCCCACCGCCCCAAGCCTCCACTTGGGCAATCTTGTTCAGCTGCTGGTGATGAGGCGCTTGCAGCTCGCAGGACACAAGCCGTTGGCGCTGGTGGGAGGCTCCACCGGGTTGATTGGGGATCCTAAGCCCACAGCGGAGCGCGTCTTGAATGAGCCCGCGGTCGTGGCGGAATGGGTGGGGAAACTGGGGGAGCAGGTCGCGCGCTTCCTTTCGTTTGAGGGAAAGTCCTCTGCGACCCTGGTCAACAATCTGGACTGGACCAAGGATCTTTCCGCGATTGACTTCCTGCGCGACATTGGGAAGTACTACCGAGTCGGCACCATGCTCAAGAAAGATGCTGTCGCTGCACGGTTGAATTCTGATGCCGGCATTTCCTACACCGAGTTCTCCTACCAAATCCTCCAGGGCATGGACTTTCTCCGTTTGTATGAGAACTACGGTTGTGTCTTGCAAACCGGAGGGTCAGACCAGTGGGGGAATCTGACCAGTGGGACCGACCTTGTTCATAAGGCGCTGGGTGTTTCCGTGCACGCTGTGGGAACACCATTGATTACTAACTCGGATGGCACCAAGTTTGGTAAGTCAGAGGGCAATGCCATTTGGCTTGACGCAGACCTCACCAGTCCGTATGCGCTCTACCAGTTCTGGCTCAACACTGATGATCGCGACGTGATCGACCGCCTTAAGGTCTTCACCTTCCTCTCTCGCACCGAGATCGAGGAACTCGAGACAGCCGTCGAAGAGACACCCCACCTCCGTGCTGCGCAGAAGCGCCTGGCTGAGGAGGTCACCACCCTTGTTCACGGGCCGGATCAGACTGCGGCGGTGAAGGCAGCGTCTGAGGCGCTCTTTGGCAAAGGAGACTTGGATGGGCTCGATCCCGCAACTCTCGAGACCGCACTTCGCGAGTTGCCCCACGCCACAATCACACCCGATACCAGCGTTGCTGAAGCCCTGGTCAACACTGGCCTTTGCCAGAGCCTGTCCGAAGCGAGGCGTGCGATTGGGCAGGGCGGCGTGAGTATCAACAACCAAGCCGTGGATGAGGACGCTGCTCTGGTGGGAAAACCCAGGGGACCTCTGCTCGCTGGATTGCTCCTGAAAAGGGGGAAGAAGACTCTGGCTGGCTTGTTCTATGCCTAACGTCAGTATCTTCGAGGACATCCTCACTGGTGGCCATCACAACTCACTGGGGAACACGCTGGCCGTCGCCGACCAGGTGAATGCCGATCGTTCTCTCCTCCCGGAGCTCATTGCCACCTACGCCAGCGACGATGAGGTCGTGCGTTTGCGGGTTTCCAGTGCTCTCAAGCGCGTGGCGTGGGAGCACCCCGAGTGGATTCACGCTGAGATCGGCACCATCATGAACTGGGTTGAACGCCTCAAGCAACCCTCCGCGCAGTGGTCGGTGGGCCAAATGCTGCTTGCCATTGGTCCCTTGCTGAGTGAATCCGAGCGAGAGCGTTCGATTGCACTCATGAAGACCCATATCGAAGAGTCCGGTGACTGGATTGTTCTCAACCACACTATGGAGACCCTGGCGCAATGGGCGCATCACGATACAAATCTTGAAGCGTGGCTCGTCCCACACTTGGCGAGATTTGCCGAGGATTCGCGGAAGTCCGTTGCTAAACGCGCTCAGCGACTCCTCGGGGGTTTCGGTCGTTAGGACCGCGACACGCCCGGGATGACAGTGAGTTGTGTGATGGGTGGGGGACTCCTATAGTTATGAAGTTGTCACCCCAAAGGTTGACCGGGCCAGCGTGCTCATTCAGCCTCAAGTGGAACTTCATCTAGGTCGGAGAATCCCCGCTTGCAGTGGGGAAGAAGACGGACTAGAGTGTGTTCTCCAGCGTTTCACAGCGCCGGACCAAAACACCCCCTCTGGGGCGGGTTGGTACCTGGCACCGAAAGCTGCGCTGGATACAACACAACGGATTATGTCCGACGCCCTACCGGGAATCTGGTAGCGGAGTCAGCGACGCCCGATCCTTGAGAACTCAACAGTGTGCACTAAGTCAATGCCAAATAACCTCCGTGGTGGGAGCAATCCCGCCATTGAGATTCCTTTGGATTAAATTGGACAAGTCAGTAGACAAGTCATTTAGTCAGAACAAACTCGCCTGAGTGCCTCGGCACTCGGCAGCAAGTGTGTCGGTGGCAACACCGGCTAACAAGCTAATTACGGAGAGTTTGATCCTGGCTCAGGACGAACGCTGGCGGCGTGCTTAACACAT
>CAZPBS010000107.1:0-2422 GCA_964584925.1 uncultured Microbacteriaceae bacterium | reverse complement strand
CATGGCTGTGGTGGGTAATCGGTGTGATGGCGGTTGCAGGTATCGGTGTGGGCACAATTCTGTGGCTCTCACGTCGCAGCACAGCCATTAGCAGAAGCGGGCGATAACACCATGACAACCGCGCGCACCAGAGTTTCCTTGCTGATGTGTGCGGCACTGGTTCTCGCTGCTTGTGCGCAGCCTGAGACGACAGACCAGGCTGCGCAGGCAGAGCGCTCGGATCAGAGCTTCGAGACTCCCGCGGGCGGCAGCGGCTGGCAGCCAGGGGTGTATTTGCCCGAGCATTGTGCGGAAGTGTTCGCAGGTGCTGCCTCGGTGTTCGAAGATTTGATTAGTGAAGCCGATGCTGTTGAATGTGTAGCCCCTTACACCGCCCACATTTCCATGGGTGCTGAGGTGGTTACGGCCGAGGCAACCGGCGAGAGCGTATACGGGGTGTCGCAGTACCTCAGGGTCTACCGGTTGCTCGACACGGTGCCAACAATTGGTCAGTTTGGCCAGTGGGGCCAGTGGATTGGCAGCAAGGCGCATCACGCCTCCCCCTTTAACTCGATTGAGGGCGGCTTGTTTGTCGCGGACAAGATGGGACGAAGCTTCTACCCGAAATATATGGCCAGCGCCGCAACCCACTTGTATTCGCCGGACAGTGACACCGGTGGTGGGTGGGGTTTTTATGAGCGGCGGATTTCATGTGATGTTCTGGGCAGAATTACCCTCTCCAACCGGATGGTCGTGCCGCCTCACCTCATTTCTTTTGATGAGGACCAAGACCCCCACGAGGACACCGGCGGAATCCTGGTGGGAACCTCGTGGGTGGCGTTGCCCCTGATTGACGGAGCCACTCGTAACGATGACACCGGCGAGACGGAGGGTTTGCTCACCTGGACCTTTGTCATTGACGCCGACAACTACTCGGGACCGCTCATCGCTTACGCGCCTCAGCATTGGGATTTGCGGATGACTCGGTGGAACGCGCTGGAAATACTGACCGACGTTTTTGAGTGGCTTCCCGGTGAGACACTGGCTGACCCGGCAGGCGCAGCGTTGGTGGAACATGTGGAAGGGGAGATGTCGGAAGAAGAACTGCTGCCCCTGATCCGCGATGAACAGTGGTACCTCGACTGGTGGGCCGACCCCACCAAGACCCACGGCGTTGCCCCGGCAGATCGCTACATTCCCACCGGCATCGAGATGCCTCCTGTGCCTGTCTTCGCCCTCGAGGAGGGTGGCCGAACCTTTGTGAAGGTGTTTCCACCCAAAGCCCCCTCCGTACTGGAGGCGGAGCCCCTGGCTCTGAATATTCAGACTTTTGATTCCCAGGTCTATAACCGTTTCGTGGATGCCTTTGCACCGGGATCCGATGCCGCACTGTGGTCCGAGACCTTTGACGGAGCAGGTTTTCCCTCCCACGTTGAGAGGAATATGGAACGGGAACCCCTTATTTCTTTCAACCATCTGGATGAGCGGGGCGAGGACTACTACGCGAATCCCAATATCGACTTCACCATCCCACTTCTGGCCTATACCGAGGCGGAAGAAACCAACATAATTTTTGACTGGTCCCAAACGCCTCAGGGCGACAGAGAGATAGCCACCTATTTCGAACTCATCAACGATGCTCTCATTCCCCTGCAAGAGGCAGATGTTCCGGAAAAGTTGACCTTTATGACGTATGGGAACCTCGAATCACCGGCAAACCTTCGCAACCACGAGAGTGAACTCAATCTTGATATCTGGCCAGAAGAGTTTGACTACGACTATGAAGACACCTTCAGCACTCAGTGTTGGGCGTGCGATGACCCCGAAGGCTGTGATCCAGAAATTCATGAAACGACCCTGGATGATGGAAGTGTGGTCCGCTACCGCTGGTATCGCTTCATAGACCAGCCGGTTTTTTGGAACATGAAAAACGAGTTCCCTGACGTGTACACCCCAGAGAAGCTCGATCAGCTCCAGGCCACCATCGAGACAATGCACAGAGAATGGGACGGGTCCACTAACTTGCTGGAGCGCCCCTCTTCGCAGCGTGTTCTCGAGCTCGCGGAGATTGACCACGGCCTCCTCGTGAGCCCGCCGGAAGGAAAAGAAGTGGGGTGGGTTCCGATCGTGTGGGAAGTTGAACATCCCGATGGCGAGTGGATCGACGATGTCGCCATGCCAGAGATTGATGGAGTTCCCTATCCCCGGCGCTAGCGGCGGGGAAAGGGGTGGAGAAACGTGGCTGTAGTTTTCAGGTCCCCCATCGCTCTTGCGACCGTCGTGGTTCTTACACTGAGCGCCTGTAGCGGGGCCGGCGAAACTTTCCTGGAGGATGGTGAACCTGAACTCACCGGGGAGAGGGAAACCTATCAAACGAGTATTGCCTGCGAGGCAGATTCAGAGGGCCTCTATGAGCAGGATTTCTCTTCGGAGACTTTGGGCG
>CAZPBS010000106.1:0-2516 GCA_964584925.1 uncultured Microbacteriaceae bacterium | reverse complement strand
AGGTTGTACCAAATAATCGGAATCACACCGACGAAGAGAATCACCGCGAGCGCACTACCTTGGCCGTAGTTGAGCTGTCTAAAGGACTGGGAATACATCTCGTTGGCGATCACGTTGGTTTGAAAGTTTCCACCGGTCATCGTGCGCACGATGTCGAAAACTTTCAGCGTTCCAATGGTGATGGTGGTGAGCACCACGACGACGGTGCCGCGAATCATCGGGAGCGTAACGCGCAGGAAGCGACGCCAGTTGGATGCGCCATCCAACATGGCCGCTTCGACGACTTCGTCAGGGATGTTTTTCATCGCGGCCGAGAGAATCACCATGGCAAAACCGGTCTGAATCCACACCAACACCACAATCAGCAGGAGCGTGTTGAGCGGAGGCTCGAGTAGCCAGTTGCGCGGCTCGAGTCCCAAGCCCCTCCAAATGGCACTGAGTAAACCTATCTCTGGCTTTTTCGGGTTGGGCTCAAAGCTGTACATAAAGCCCCAGATCACACTGGCGCCCACAAACGAAATGGCCATCGGCATGAAGATGAGGGACTTTACCCACGCCGCTCGCTTCATCCGGTCGGTCATATAGGCGATAGCCAGACCGATAACGGTGGAGACGACGGGGACGAGAATCACCCAGACGATGGTGTTGCGAAGCACAATCTGAATCTCGGGCAAGGTGAAGGCCCAGATGTAGTTATCGAAACCAATGAAGTTCTCACTCTTCTTATCCATGAAGGAGAGGATGATCGTGCGAATCGCGGGATAAATCAGGCCAATGAGAAGAAGAAGGCTGGCCGGGCCCAAAAAGACGAGGTAGCGCATCCACTCTTGTGCTTTGAGAGAGGCACGAGCGCCGAGAAGGAAGACCGCGTAGACCACGGCCGCGAACGCAATGAGTGAGACGAGTAAGAGGAGGAAGTTGGGTCCAATGACTTCCCACACCGATGCGTTCATATAGTTACTCCCTCTACCGAAAACGTCTTTGTTTGAGATAGAGCTGGGGGCCTGCCCGTGGGACAGACCCCCAGCTTGGCTATCGCCAGTCTAGCTAGCGGGCCAGGTTGCCTCGATAGCGTCGAGAACAGCGGCGTTTGCCTTGTCCTCAGCTACCCAAGCGGTCATCTCGACCCAGAAGGAACCAGCACCCACTTCACCGGGCATCACGTCGGAGCCGTCGAAGCGGAAGGTGGTGGCGTTCTGGAGGATGTCTACCGCAACCGCGTTGACCGGGTCAGCCACGTTAGCGGTGTCCAGTCCGAGGTTGGCGGAGAACCAGCCACCGAGGGCAGCCTTCTTGTTGTTCCACTCAGGGGTGGTCATGTAGTGCTGCACTGCGTGAACTTCCGGACGGTCCTGGAACGCGGCCACGAACTCGCCACCACCGAGGGCAGGAGTCTGGTCGGCGCTCACACCGGGGAAGTAGAACACGGAGATGCCACCCTCAGTGGTGGTGTCGCTCGGGTCAACAATGGTTGCACCGGCGTCACCGACGAGGATTCCACCGAGGAACGAAGCCTGGCGGTGCATCGCGCAGGAACCGTCAACGATTCCGAAACCGGCCTCAGAGAAGCTGGTGGTCGCAATCGAAGGCACGTCGCCTACGTAGTCAGCGTTCTTGATGATCTTCTCGGCTTCAGCGAGAACTTCAGCAACCTTCGCGTCGTTGAACGGTAGGCGCGGTTCGGCCTGGCCAGTCCACTGGTCGTAGGTAGCTGCGTCCTGGAAGCGGAGCATCAGGTCTTCCATCCAGTCGGTACCAGCCCAACCGGTGGCCACACCGGACTCGAATCCGACACACCAGGCGGTGCCGTCGAAGTCGCTCGCGACGATGTCGTCGGAGAGAGTAAGCAACTCATCCCAGGTGGTGGGGATTGCCCAGCCGTTGTCTGCGAAGACCTTCGGCGAGTACCAGACGAAGGACTTCACGTTGGCGCCCAGCGGGGTGCCGTAGAAGGTTCCGTCAACGGTTCCGTAGTTCTTCCAGTCAGCGGTGTAGTTCTCGTCCACCGAGGCCGAAGTGGCGTCGTTGGCGGGAACAAGGTCAGCCTGGAAGGACTTCAAAAGACCGGGCTGGGGGAAGATCGCGAGGTCAGGAGCGGTTCCACCCTCGACGCGAACAGCAATCTGCTCTTCGAAGGACTGGTCACCGTTCCAGACGATGTCGATTCCGGTGCACTCTTCGAACTCACCGAACGACTCGATAAACAGCGAAGCTTCGGGGTCGATGATGGTGGTGTAGATCTCCACCTCAGTGCCCTCGTTGCCCATGTAGTCGGCGTAGGCTTCACAGCCTGCAGCCATGTCAGACGACTCGGTCGAACCCGAGTCTGCACCAGCGTCAGTTGCAGCGTCGTCAGCAGCGCCAGCACAACCGGCGAGGACGAATGCGGCTACCGACAGTCCCGCCACGCCCGCGAGGGAGCGACGACGAATGGTGTGCCTCATAGAGATACTCCTTCTGTCAGAGATAGGTAGCGCAATGGGCACCCAACGTGCACCATTGCAAAACCTAAAGTA
>CAZPBS010000105.1:0-2560 GCA_964584925.1 uncultured Microbacteriaceae bacterium | reverse complement strand
GTGCCGATGTCACCGACCGCGTCAACCTCGGTGGAACCAACGTGGCCCGCGAGGCTCTGGTGTCCGGCGAAATCGACGTCTACATGGAATACAACGGAACCGGCTGGACGGTGCACCTTGGCAACGAGGACCCGAGCTTCGATTCTGAAGTTCTCACCAGCGGCGTGGCCGAGCAGGATCTTGCCAACGGAATCGTGTGGGTGGGACGTTCACCGTTTAACAACACCTACGGTTTCGCATCGAGCCCTGAGGCTACCGATGCAAACGGCGGAGCCTTCAGCCTGCAGACCATGATGGAGTACGTCCAGGACAACCCTGACGCCATCGTCTGTATGGAATCAGAGTTCCCCAGCCGTCCCGACGGTCTGATTCTGACCGAGACCGCCACCGGAATCGAACTGCCGGAAGCCCAGCAGCTCATTTTGGACACCGGAATCATCTACACCGAGACCGCAAACAACAACTGCGACTTCGGTGAGGTGTTCACCACGGACGGTCGTATCCCCGCCCTGAACCTCACCTTGGTGGAGGACCCGGGCGTGAACATCCTCTACAACGTCTCCGCGACCATTCGCGAAGAGACCTACAACGAGGCTCCTGAGGCATTCGACGGAATTGTCGAAGCCATCCTTGCGCCGCTTGACAACGTGCGCATGGCCGAGCTGAACGCTCGCGTCTCCGCTGAGGGTGAAGACCCCCAGGCGGTTGCTCGCGACTTCCTCGTTGAAGAAGGACTCCTTTCGGAGTAACTCATCTGAGCGTGGGGAGGGGGTAACCCCTCCCCACGTCGATGAGGGGAATCAATGGATTTTCTGCTGAGTCTGTGGGGCTACACCTCAGGTCGCTTTGACCAGGTGGGACAAGCCCTGATTGAACACATCGCCTATGTGGTGTCGGTCGTCGGACTCGCCAGCGTCTTCGCGATTGTGGTCGCGGTCGCGACTCGTCACAACGTGTTTGCTCGAGAGCTTTCCCTCGCAATTGCCTCAGTGTTCCTCACCATTCCCTCACTCGCTCTCTTCACCATCTTCATCCCGCTGGTGGGGCTGGGTTTTGCCCCCTCTTTTATTGCTCTATTTCTCTACGCGATCCTTCCGATTCTTCGAAACACGGTCACCGGTCTAGACGGTGTTGACCCCAGCGTCATGGAAGCCGCAAAAGGCATGGGGTTGACCAACAGTGAAATTCTGTTGCGCATTCAGCTTCCGCTCGCCTGGCCGGTGATTCTCGCTGGAATTCGTATTGCCACGATGCTCACCGTCGGCATCGCCGCCATCGCCACGCTCGTCGCAGGCGGAGGACTGGGTGACTTCATCAAGAGCGGGCTTGCCCGCCTCCCCCTGCCTAATTCGCTCGAAGCCATCTGGCTGGGCACCATTTTGAGCCTGCTGCTCGCATTTGCCATCGACATGGCCCTGAAACTTGTGAAAAACGTCACCATCTCGAGAGGAATCCGATGAGCAACGACGTCTTAATCCGACTAGAAAACGTCACCAAGAAATATGGCGACAGCGACGCCGCCGCCGTGAACAATCTGACTCTGGATGTCCACCGGGGAGAAGTCCTTGTCTTGGTGGGGCCTTCGGGGTGTGGCAAGTCGACCACTCTGCGTTTGATTAACCGTTTGATTGAGCCCACTTCGGGCACGCTCTACCTCAACGGGGAAGACGTCACCAGCATGAACCCGAGCCTCTTGCGTCGCAAGATCGGCTACGTCATCCAGCAGGTGGGTCTTTTTCCCCACCGCACCATCGCGGAGAACATCGCCACAGTCCCCAAGCTTTTGGGGTGGGACAAAGACAAAATTGCTGACCGTGTCGATGAGCTACTCGACCTCATCGGTATGGACCCCGAGACCTACCGCGGTCGATACCCCAAGGAGCTCTCCGGCGGTCAGGCGCAACGCGTTGGCGTCGCGCGAGCACTCGCTGCTGACCCTGATGTGTTGTTGATGGACGAACCATTCGGCGCCATCGACCCCATTACCCGTGACCGCTTGCAAAACGAATTCCTACGACTGCAGCAAGACTTGAAGAAAACCATCGTCTTTGTCACCCACGACATCGACGAAGCCATCAAGATGGGTAATCGCATCGCGATTCTTCGTGAACAATCCGAAATTGCGCAGCTCGATACCCCCGAGGCGATCCTCGCTGACCCGGCGGATGAATTTGTCGAGAACTTCCTTGGTTCGGGGGCGATTTTGAAGAGCCTCACGCTGATGAAAATCGCCGACACCGAACTCCACCAAGTGCCGGTGTTCAAAGCCCCGGTCATGCGCGATAAAGCCATCGAGACCTTGCAGGACTCAGAAGACAGCACCTCGATCCTTCTTGACGCCGACGACAAACCCTTGCGCTGGTTGGACCTCGCGGCCCTCAACCGCACTAGCCAGCCCATTGAAAAGAGCGGGCGTCCGATTTCCGTTGACTTGCAACCCGAAGACACCCTCCAAGATGCGCTCACTGCCATGTTGCAGTCGTCGGTGGGTCTCGCCGCGGTGACTGACCGCAAAGGCAAATACCTCGGCTGCTGCACCATCGAATCTCTCGCCAAGCTC
>CAZPBS010000104.1:0-2594 GCA_964584925.1 uncultured Microbacteriaceae bacterium | reverse complement strand
AGATACTTTCCTCGCTCGCTTCCCGACATCCGCGACCAGGTCTTGTCATAGGCCTTGCGAGCAGCGGCTACCGCCTTGTCCACATCAGCCTCGGTGGCTTCAGCAACAGTGGCAATGACCTCCTCCGTCGAAGGAGACACGGTGGCAAAAGCGGAGCCGTGACCATCGACAAACTCGCCACCAATAAAGAGGCCGTACTCCTTCTGGAGGTTCAGCACCGAGGTTGACTCGGGTGCTGGCGCATAGTCAAGAAAACCCATGATTAGTCCACGCTCACATAGTCGGGGCCACTGTAGTGACCGGTTGTCATTTTCTGGCGTTGCATCACGACATCGTTGAGAAGGCTTGAGGCCCCAAATCTAAAGAGGTCAGGGGTCAACCACTCTTCACCGACAGTTTCCGCCACGGCCACGAGGTAGCGCAGCGCATCCTTGCTGGCGCGAATGCCTCCCGCCGGCTTCATGCCAATCTTCTCCCCGGTCATACCGTGCCAGTCACGAATCACTTCGAGCATGGTCGTGGTCACGGGCAGAGTGGCTGCCGGTTGAACTTTTCCCGTCGAGGTCTTGATGAAGTCCGCGCCTGCCAAGATGGCAAGCCAACTGGCCCTGCGCACATTGTCGAGTGTCGCCAGCTCTCCGGTCTCGAGAATCACCTTCAGGTGGGCATAGCTACCATCCGGCCGCTGACAGGCCTCTTTCACTTGGACAATCTGGTCGAACACCAGCCCCATCTTGCCGGCAAGGAAAGCGCCCCGATCAATCACCATGTCAATCTCATCGGCACCTTCAGATACCGCGAACTCGGTATCCATGATTTTTACAGGAAGGCTCGCGCGACCACTGGGGAACGCGGTGGCCACAGCCGCCACGGCCACTCCATCGGGTCGCTTCGAGACGTGCCACTCTCCGAGAGCAGCTCGTGTTTCTGCGACCATGTCGCCATAAACACATACCGCCGCAACGCTCGGCGCAGAGAGGTCAAGAGGGTCGGGCATCGTGGCTTTCTTGGCCAAAGTGCGCACTTTCCCCGGAGTATCCGCGCCCTCCAGCGTGGTGAGGTCCACCATGGAGATGATGGTGTTCAAACCCCACACTTTGGAGGATGTCTTCAGAGAGCGAGTGTTGAAACCCGCGGCGCGCGCTTCTGCCCCGATGGTGTCCACCCCAGGAATTCCTTCGAGAAAGCGCTTGAGCGCTTTCTCTGTTGGGCTCCCACCGAGAATCGTCTGGGACCGGGGAGTCTGGTGAACTGCGGGAACTCGGGTCATCATGCTTCTTTCCGTGTTTCAGCGGCACTCAACAGGTAGGCCGCAGTGGCTTCATCAGTAATCATGACGGTGGCAAGACTGTTCTTCGCGATGGCAAGCGCAATATCGTGCTTATCGGCACCGTGTACCACTGCGATACTGCGCGGGGCGCGACGCAGGACATCGAGGGACAACCCCAGTGTTCGACTATCCAGTGCTTCATCCGCGATCTGACCCTCGGCGGTGATGTAGCGGCCCCACACATCCCCCACCGCACCTCGATCTTGTAGGCGGGAAATATCGCTGAGATCGATATAGCCAGATTGCACGTGAATGCTCACGTCAGTGGCTGGTCCCGCGCTGAAAAGAAAAGTGTCGGAGATTGTTGCCTGCTCGAGGACACCTGCCACCCCTTTGTCTTTCTCGAGCGCACGCTTGGTCTCCTCCTTCTCCACAATCGCCGGAGTGGGGAGCAAGGTGACCGACCCGCCGGCTTTGTGGGCGATCATGGTGGCGGTCGCCGAGGCTAGCCCAGGCTGCGAGCTGTGGCTCACCCCGCCATTCACCTGAACAACAGAGAGTGAGGTTGCCCACCCTTCGGGAAGCATTTGCGCGACGCGGTGCAGGGTTCTTCCCCAACTCACCCCTAAACGATGAGTCATGGGTCTCATGGCAACGAGGTAGTCCGCTGCCGCGCGAGCAACGCGCTCCCCGATGGCATCGGGATCAGCATGCGGGACAACGACACACGCCTCTAGAGGAAATGCCTCCACGAGCTCGTGCTCCATCCCCAAGCGCCGCGCGTGAGGATGGACAATTTCGATCCGGATAATCCCTCGGGCTTTCGCTTCGGAGAGGAGCCTGCCCACTTTCCAGCGAGTAATTCCGAGCAGCGACCCAATCTGATCCTGGGTCTTCTCTTCTTCGTAGTAGAGCTCTGCTGCACGCACAGCCAGCAACTCGTCATCATGAGCTGACCGGTGTGGCATAACTCCAGAGTAGAGATACCTGGGCCTAGGAACAACATTTGTTGACGCTCTTGCTCAGATGAGCATCAGCGATGTGCGGCGAGCTCCTTGTCGACAATCTGTTCCTTGGCAAGGATCAGCATGGCCGGCAACGACACCAGGCTCACAGCCAAAAGACCTAACAGGCTTGCAGTCCATCCACCCGAGATTTCTCGGCCAAGCCCCACCAGCACCGGCGCCCCTGCGGCACACAGGTATCCCCACTTGTTCACGAAACCGCTCAAAATCAGGGCAGAGAGGTGATTCACTGTCCGGTGTCCCATGAGAGCTAGCGACATCGCGAAAGTGAGCGGGCCCATCGACAGGAAAGTCACCCA
>CAZPBS010000103.1:0-2687 GCA_964584925.1 uncultured Microbacteriaceae bacterium | reverse complement strand
AGGCAAGAAAGCCGAAGTAGGGGATAAAGAAGATGGCGAGAAGCCAGGCCATTGCGGTCTGAGGCCTCCGGTTACGGGGGACCACCACGAGAGCGATGACGCGAAACGCTATATCGATTACCAGCGCGAGGCTGACCCAGAGGGCACCTGGATCCATCAGCGCACGCCGCTCACGGCTCTAGCGGTAGTTGACGAACTGGAGGTCGATATCGAGATCAGCCGATTTGAGCAGCGCAATCGTGGCCTGCAAATCATCGCGACTCTTTGAGCTCACCCGAATCTCATCACCTTGAATGGAGGCCTTGATGGATTTCGGGGCATCCTGGCGAATGAGTGCCGTGACCTTCTTCGCGTTTTCGCCCGAGATACCATCCTTCAGCGTTGCGCCCAGACGATAGATTTTTCCGCTCAGAACCGGCTCACCAATCTCCAAGCTCTTCAGAGAAATACCGCGCTTGACTAACTTTGATTGCAGGACATCCAGCACAGCATTCACGCGCTCCTCGCTGTTTGCCTCCATCACAATGCCTGACGCGTTCTTCTCCAGCTTCGCCTCAACACCCTTGAAGTCATAGCGCTGGGAGAGCTCCTTATGAGCCTGGTTCACCGCGTTCTCCAGCTCCATCGGGTCCACTTTGCTCACAATGTCAAACGAAGAATCAGCCATCCGACCATGGTAGCGATAAGGCTTCCCGAGGTCACGGGCGAAGGCGAGGGCTGCGTGGCATGGGGAGTGATAAATACCGTTATCCTAGGAGGCGCGCACCCGATTGGTGAATACATCGGTCGGGAGCGCATGGCGAGTTACCCAAGCGGCCAAAGGGATCTGACTGTAAATCAGCTGGCTCTGCCTTCGGGGGTTCGAATCCCTCACTCGCCACAGCATGACCCACGATGTGCACGACGTCGCAGTGAAGCTCGCCCGGGAAGCCGGCGAGCTCATTGTGAGCCGTCGGGCCGGACAAATCGAAGTGGCAAACACCAAATCCTCCGATGTCGACGTCGTCACAGCGGTCGATAAAGAGTCCGAAGAGTTCCTCTACCAGCGCCTCCGCGAGCTTCGACCTGGAGATGGGTTTCTCGGAGAAGAAGGGCAGGTGGAAGAATCCTCCACTGGGGTGACCTGGGTGGTCGACCCCATTGACGGAACCGTCAACTTCCTCTACAACATCCCCCATTACGCCGTCAGTATCGCGGCCGTAACCGGGGAACCCACACCTGGCACCTGGCAGGTCGAAGCGGGAGCAGTGTTCAACCCGGTCACAGGCGAGATGTTTCACGCCTCCAGAGGCGGGGGCGCTTTTCTGGGAGAGAGGCGCTTGCAGATTGTCGAGCCCCCGCTCATGCATCTAGCTCTCTTGGCAACGGGTTTTGCCTATTCCACAGCGATGCGAAAAGAACAGGTGCGAATCCTGAGTCATCTGATTGGTGACGTGCGAGACATTCGTCGCATGGGGACGGCGTCTCTTGACCTCGCTGCGGTGGCAGCGGGTCGAGTTGATGTGTATTTTGAGCGAACCCTCAATGCGTGGGATCACGCAGCGGGCGAATTGCTTGTCACCGAAGCGGGCGGAATTATTGCCGGAATCCGGGATTTACCGCAGGGCCGAGAAGGAATATTTGCCGGCCATCCCACACTGGTTTCTCAGCTGAAGGCAAGGATTTCTGAAGTCGGGGGTGACACACTTCTCCAAGACGTGCCCGGGTGGGGTTTGGAGTGAGCTGTGGGGTTGGATAAGGTAACGAAACCGTTACTTATGCCCCACATTGGAAAGTTTCGTTGATTGTGGGCCCCTGTGTCGTGATGTGTTGTGTGGAGGATTAAGCGTGGTTGACACACCGTCCTCTCCCGAACAACCCCTCACGCGGCGTCAGCTCAGGGAACAACAGCGAGCGAACGTGTCCTCGCAGCCGGCACCACCAGTTGAGGTCCAGCGACCTGTTCCTGCTGTGGCTGTCCAGCCTCGGCCCAGTCTGGGGAAGCGAATCTTGAGCTGGGGGACCATGATTGCGACTCCACTGTTGTTTATCGGGGTCTCGCTGCCGGTGAACCTTTTTTATGGACAAGCCGATATGACTCCGGCCATAGCTGGAGCGCTGGGCGAAAGTGAAGTGGTCACAGCTCAGTCCTTCACTGTGGCCGGCTCAGAGTCATCGCAGGTAGGTATTGCCCGGCAGTCGTGGAGCGTCACCTCGTATGCCGAAGTTCTGAAGGCGCGCTATGGAAGCAGGAGCTTCTCCTACTCCACCACGGGAACCGGCTCGATTCGATGGCCCTTCCCGACAGCTGTTCCCATTAGTTCCGGGTATGGAGACCGGGTTGCCCCGTGTCGATACTGTTCCAGCGACCACCGCGGAGTGGATTTTGTGCCCGGCAACGGTGCCCCCATTTTTGCTATTGCTGATGGGGTCGTGACGGCTTCAGAATATGGCGGTGGGTATGGGCAATACGTTTATCTCGAGCACGAGATAAACGGCCGCACTGTTCTTACTGTGTATGCCCACATGCAACGAGGCAGTAGCCCGCTGAGTGTTGGCGATGTGGTGGAAGTGGGAGATTTCATCGGGCTCGTGGGGAATACAGGTATCTCCACTGGGCCGCACCTCCATTTTGAGGTGCGCATTGAGGGTGATTACGTCGATCCCTTTGCGTGGCTGAAAGAAAACGCCTTCTAGGACGCGAGCTT
>CAZPBS010000102.1:0-2768 GCA_964584925.1 uncultured Microbacteriaceae bacterium | reverse complement strand
TCGTCCACAACAACAATTCGAAGAGTCTCATCTATGTGTTGATCAAAGATGTCGTGCAGGAACGTACGGGTGGTCTCACACCGATTGTGGACTGCGGTCAAAACGTGAACGGTCATATAGTGGTGAATGTGGCGAGAATGCAGTCGCCAGCTCCCCGCGAGTCAATTCGACGTGTACGCACCGCGTGCACGTAGGCCGTGAAACGATCGAGAGTGTCAGTCCCGCGGGGGCGCTTAATTGTTGGCGTACCGCGCCATGGCCAACGCTCAACACCAAGCTCAAAGGGTTCATGGCAATGCTGCCCCTGCAGCCGTGTCCATCCACGGGGTGTATACGAACTGTGGTGGTTTAGACAAAGCCCTGCCTTCTGGGCGGCAAGTTCTAATGATCGGTATGAAAAAATGTGTTGATGAAACGGAACATGCCAATGGATCCACCGACGCCCGTAATTCCGTACACCGAGTGAATCTCCATTTGGTGTGGCAAGAAAAATCAGGCCCCCTTCGCGGAGGAGTCCCCGAACTGCAGAGAGTGTCGCGATCGGATCTTCCACATGCTCAATCACCTGATTAAGCGTTATCACATCGAAGGTCTGATCAGCGAGGTTGTTGTTGGTGGGATCACCCACACGCACATCAAACCCCGACCTTCTCGCACTCTCTACGGCACCAGGATCAACATCAATTCCGATGACGTTAAACCCAAGCGCACTGGCGAGTGAGAGGAACTCTCCTCCACCACAACCGACGTCAAGAAGCAACCGTCCTTTGCCGCGCCCGATGACCCTCATTCCGTACTCTGGGGGAGACTTCAAGAGGGCTCCTAATCGTGAGTACCTTTTCGTTTGAGGTGAAGATGCTCGTCCATAGTATTTCTCATATAGCGATCCAAGGGCGCTATCTGGTCGTATCTGTGTGATGAAGTGATGGCCACAGTCAGTACACCGGTTGATTTCTACCTCGTCAGGGCATCCAAATCGATCATCAAACATTTCGGAGAACTTCACGACAATGGCGATGCTCTCGCAAATCGGACATCTCATTGTTATGCACCAAATCTCGAACGAAGGCGCCGAGCCAATGCGCGAATTGGGCCGCTGGGTTGTTCGCCAATGAGCCATGTGCTGGGGTCGGGCTCGGGCACGAGGTGTCGAACGCGTGACCAGCTTGCGCTGAGACGTCGAAGGTAGTCCTCGTAAAGCGCCCTGGGCAGTGGCCGAACTTCAGAGTAGGAGGGTCCAGAAAGCACGACGGAACCGTCGCTAGATATGGATAATCCATGGAAGTGGTAGAAGATCATGTCTACTTGGGTCCCGACTATCCAACGCCCATCAACTTGTTGGGGTTCACGAATTTCGTGGTTCCATGGGCCGACACCAGCCCCGATATGGTCGATCGAGATAAAGGACGGGTAGAGGGAGGGCCATTCATCGAGGTATTTCTGATCTCCAACAATTCCGTCGTTAGGCGCGAATTCGCAACGGTCCAAGCATTGTTCGGCCCATCGTCGGCTGGCGGTCCTCCCCTCATGGCCAGCGAAGTAGACCCATTGAACGTTGAAGATCCCATTAACCCTGAGGGCGTTCAATCGATCGGGAAATCCGTGCGGAACTGCTGCAACTTGCCCGCTTCGGCAGAGATCTACTAACTCACCAGGATCGTTAAAAAAGCAGATGTCAGCGTCGAGATAAATCACCTCTTCATGGTCCTGCAGCAATCGGTGGCACAGCACGCTGCTCAGGGTCCAACAAAAGTCTCGGTAGCAGCGAGTCTGTCGAGCGGACCACAGCTCGGGCTCGTCAAGGTCGCCCAAACCGAGGATTGTGAGATTCAGGGCGCTTTGGTGGTCACTCAGCAGGCTGGCGGTCTCCCAATCGAGCGCGAGAACGGTGACCTGGCTGCCCGGCGCGACGGCGTGAAGGCTCTCAATCATGGTGAGGCCTCGAAGGAGGTAGTTGCGGTCGAAAAGGGTCGCGTACATCAGGTCCTCAGTAGAAGGTATGAACGATTGTTGGGCGAGAACCCGTCGTTGCTGAGCGTTGCTTGCTCATTGAGGTCGAGCTGCTGGACCAGCGAGAATCCGACTTTGGCGCACGCGTCGAGCAACTCACCCTCGTTGAACACCCATTCGACCAGGCGAACTCCGTAGGCCTTCTTCGTAAACGTCGCGGTGCTAGCTGAGGTCACGGGCGTTCGGTGCAGGATGGCATAGCGGGATGTGACGCGGAGCGTCTCACGAAGGGCTGCTGCCCAATCGTGAACATGCAGCAAGACGGATCCTGAGATCGCGAGTGGGAACGCGGCATCTCGGATGGGCAGGCGCAGTGTGTCGGCGCACACCAGTGCTGCCGCCGGGAAGCGGCGTTGACCGAGTGCGCAGAAACTGTGGCTGTAGTCGACACCGATGTAGCGACTCTCCGATCGGTGGCGCCTGATCACCTCTGAGTAGTACCCGGAACTCGAGCCGACCTCGAGGATGGAGGGGAGGCGCTCCGCGGTCTCGTCCAGTAGTTCGGCGAGGACATCAAAGGGAGCCACCCGTTGGCCAGCAAGCCAATCGGCGACTTGTGATTCGGCCAACGTCAACTGCTGATCCGGAATCAGTTCGTCCTTCCACGAATCCGCCCACCAACTCCACGCCCAGCGCTCCACCCAGCGAGGGAGCATGGCGCGACCATCGTGCCAGTCGGACCAGTGATTTCTCATGTCGTCGACCCACCGAGGCGTCGTATCAGCGCCTCGTTCAGATCGCCCATGCGTCGCGAGTAG
>CAZPBS010000101.1:0-2777 GCA_964584925.1 uncultured Microbacteriaceae bacterium | reverse complement strand
TGCTTCGCTCCCCCGATTTCGGCTGCCTCTCTGACCATCATGTGGTGGCCGAGGACCTCGAGGTTCTCTCCCAGATTCGCTCAGCGGCCGGCGCGTATCGGCCTTCCGCCAACGCCATCGAGGCCTTAGTCGCTCGATAGTCGCGCTCGGAGGGCTTGTTTTCTGGCTGAAGTTTGCTGGACTTGCAGACTCGGACGGAAGTGTTATGGTGTTACACAATCGATTGCAGAAATTGTGCGATTGATGTCAGCTACTAGCCAACGGAGGCTCGAATGCAGGTACGCGACTATCTGATACGTCGGTTAGTCCTATTGCCCTTCATCATGCTCGGTGTGAGTGTGGTCGTGTTCACGCTGACAAGATTCACCGGCTCACCTGTCGGTATCTACGCCACTCCGAACATGACGCCGGATGAAGTCGCCGCCCTCGAAGCGCGATACCTGCTCGACCAACCCATCCCCGTGCAGTACGCGGCCTGGCTGGGGGGACTGCTCCAGGGCGATCTCGGCTGGTCGGGTGTCTCGGTCGCCCCGGTCACCGCCGTCATCGGTGACAAAATGACCGCCACTCTCGAATTGGCCCTCGCGGCAGCCATTATCGCGATTCTCGGAGGCATTGCACTCGGCACCATCGCTGGGGTTCGTCATAATAAGGGCCCGGACCACATGGCCCGACTTTTTTCGATTCTGGGTGCGAGCACGCCCACCTTCTGGTTTGGCCTTCTTCTGCTCGTCCCGTTCTATCTCTGGCTCGACTGGTTCCCCCTCGGCCGCTCAACGACTGAGATCTGGAACTCGATTGGTCACCCCACAGGGCTCTACACACTCGACGCGATACTCGCGGGCAGTCCAGCAGCGCTGCTCGACGCACTTCGACATCTGGTGTTACCCGCGACGGTTCTGGCCTTTGGAGCGATGGCCATCATCGTTCGTATGATGCGCTCGTCGATGGTCGAAGCCCTCTCCGAGGAGTATGTCGACGCGGCGCGTTCGAAGGGCCTGCCAGAGGGCGTCGTCATCAAGCGCCACGCTCGTCGTAATGCGCTGGTGCCCACCACCACCGTGATTGGCCTTAGTTTCGGGTTTCTCCTCCAAGGTTCGGTTGCCGTCGAGCTCATTTTCCGCTGGCCAGGTCTAGGCCAGTGGGTGACGAGTGCGATTCTCTCGGGAGATCAGGCGACCATCATGTCCTACGTCTTGGTTACCGCAGTCATCTTCATGACTGTCAATCTCGCCGTGGATATCGCCTATGCGTACCTCGACCGCAGGGTGGTGTTGGGCGGATGAGTAACTCCACAGCAACGGCAGGAATCGACGAGTCGAATCAGTCGGTAATGAGCGTCAAATGGACGCGTCGTAAAGAAGTCGCCCGCGAAGTCTTCAGTAACCCCCTCACCGTGCTGGGCATGGTCATCATTGGCGCCTTTTTCCTCATGGCTCTTCTCGCACCACTACTGACCGAGCCCAATCAGCCCGATGCCTATCAAAGTCCCCGCGACTGGGCCAACATCGATTCCCCACCTGGAATCGACGGCCACGTACTGGGAACAGACTCTCAGGGCGGTGACGTCCTCTACGGCATCATTTGGGGTTCCAGGCTGTCGCTGCAGCTTTCTCTCACCGTGGTGGGCTTCACCTTGGTCTTCGGGGCCATCATCGGCAGCGTCGCGGCGATGCGGGGGGGTCGACTCGACAACTTCCTGATGCGGCTTGTCGACGTCTTCCTCTCGATCCCCGAGCTGATTTTCGCTCTCGCGATCGCAGCGGTGCTGGGGCCGTCCTTCCGCAACATCATCCTCGCTCTGGCAGCCGTGTTTTGGGTTAAGTACGCCCGTATTATTCGCGGTGAAATCATCCGGATCAAACAAGCGGAATATGTCGCCGCAGCCAGAGTCACCGGAGATTCCACCTGGAACATTTACCGAAAAGATGTTCTACCGAACGCCGTGACACCCCTTGTGGTCCAGGCCACATTGGACATGGGCAACGTGGTGCTCATTGGCGCCACCCTGAGCTTCATCGGTCTTGCGCAGGCAGGACTCACGGAGTGGGGCGCCATGGTGAGCGCAGGTCAGTCCGGCCTGCTGGCTGGCGAATGGTGGGTATCCACTTTCGCAGGCCTCGCCATCGTGCTGTGGGCCTTGGCATTCAACTTGGTCGGAGATGGACTACGCGACGTTCTCGACCCGAAGACGGAGGGCCGCTAATGAGTGACACCACGCTGTTGCGAGTGGAAGACCTGAGTGTCCACTTCCGCTCCTCCAAAGGTGTGGCCCACGCCGTCGACCACGTTTCCTTCGACATCAAACCCCACGAGACCCTCGCCCTCGTGGGAGAAACCGGATGTGGAAAGAGTGTCACGGCCCGTTCGATCCTCCGCCTCGTGCCAGAGCCTCCCGGGGAATACGCCTCCGGCGCGGTGTTCCTGCGCAACGCAAACGACAGTGAGACCGACATCTTGTCGTCCTCGCCCAAAGAGGTGCGTGCGATTCGTGGCGACCGGATTTCAATGATTTTCCAAGACCCGGGCAAAGCACTCAATCCGGGTCTCACCATCGGTCGTCAGCTTGCCGAGGTTTTTGGCGAGCACCGGTTGTCGATGCTGTTTGAAAACGCTGAAATGGCTGACTCAAAGCCCTCTCGGTTGGCCCAGCGTGTCGCCCAACAGCGAGCGAACGCGTTTCAGAAAATCGTATTCGACGTCACCTCCCGGGGTGCGTCTAAGAGATTGCAGAAAGCCATTGACGAATCGGTCATGGACGCGCTCGCCGACACCGG
>CAZPBS010000100.1:0-2894 GCA_964584925.1 uncultured Microbacteriaceae bacterium | reverse complement strand
TCGTGTTTCAAGTACGTCGCGAGTCCCGCGGTGGTTTGCGAGATGACGAGCCGGTTCATGCCGTTTGGCCCAGCACGCATGGGCCCTCGAATGCCTGCAGTGCCAAAGGCCAAACGCTTTCCAAACAAATCATTAGCGGAAGCGACAGCAGATTCATCTCCGGCGCGGAGTTGTTCCAGGAGATCGAGAGTATTGCGTTGATAACCCTCCTCAGGATCCTGTTCGGCCCAGTTCTGCATTGCTGCAGCAAGCACATCGTGCGAGGTCATAGTGCGGATGCAATTTCTGCGAGAAGAGTACTGATGACTGGCTCCGCGGCCTTGCCCGAGTCAATGACCTCTTGGTGACTCAGCGGATGAGGAGAGACTCCAGCGGCAAGGTTGGTGATGAGAGAGAGGCCCAACACCTCCATCCCCGCTTCTCTCGCTGCGATGGCCTCCAGAGCGGTGGACATTCCCACAATGTGGCCGCCCATCGCTTTGGCCATCTGCACCTCTGCCGGTGTCTCATAGTGCGGTCCGCGGAACTGGACGTAGACCCCCTCGTCTAGAGATGGGTCAACTTTCTTGGCCAGTGCACGAAGACGCTTCGAATACAGGTCTGTGAGGTCGATGAAGGTCGGACCCTCCAAGGGTGAGTTTGCCGTGAGGTTAATGTGGTCAGAAATCAGGACGGGTTGACCGGGAGACCAAGAGTCTTTGATACCGCCAGCACCATTTGTCAGAATCATGATCGTCGCGCCTGATGCTGCGGCGGTTCTGACAGAATGCACTACCGCCCGCACTCCTTTGTCTTCGTAGTAGTGGGTGCGTGCTCCGATAACCAGTGCGGTCTTGCCATTGCGCATGGCAATCGATCGAATGGTGCCTGAGTGCCCTGGTACTCCGGACGATGAAAAGCCTGGAACATCAGACGCATCCAGTGTTGTTGTCGTTTCCCCCAACAGTTCGGCAGCTTTGCCCCACCCACTTCCAAGGGTCAGCGCGAGGTCATGTCTTTCAATACCTGTTGCCGAGGCGATGACCGCCGCTGCCTCCTGAGCGAGCTCAAAGGGGCTGGGATTCGAGTCGTGTGATGCCATCTAGCAAGGCTACCCGGCGAGACCGTTGTCTGCAGACTCAGGCAATCACCGCGAGCAGGTGACCTCCGGAGATGGCATCGCCTGGGCTCACTCCGACGCTCTCGACCGTGCCATCGATTGGCGCCATGATGGGCTGTTCCATTTTCATGGCTTCTAGAACACAAATGAGATCACCAGCAACCACTGGCGCTCCCGCCTTGACAAGCACCTTAACAACAGTTGCTTGCATGGGGGAGGTGATTCTTCCCTCTGACGCCCCGCCTGAGGAGGACCCCATCACCGCGCGCTTGGGCGCTTTGCCCAGCGTTGCCCTCTGACCCGCTGCAAAGATTCCAGCAGGAACACCTACTTTGAGCCGACGACCTTCGACTTCGACAACAACGGTTCGGTAGAGCTCCTCGGCATCAAATCCCTCTTCAATAGCACCATCCCAGGGCTCAACCGTGGTCTGAAATTCGGTTTCAATCCATCGGGTGTGAACAAGGAAATCCGAAGCGTCATCAGCCGCAAAGGCGGGGTCCTCAATCACGATTCGGTGGAAAGGAATGACTGTCGGTAAACCTGTTATTTCGAATTCTCTGAGCGCACGCCGAGCTCTTTCCAGCGCATCTTTTCGGGTTGACCCGGTGACGATGAGCTTGGCTAGGAGTGAATCAAACGAACCAGTAATGATGTCACCGGTTGTGATGCCCGAGTCCACTCTGACACCTGGTCCACCGGGGAACCTCACCGTGTGTATGGGGCCTGGGGTGGGAAGGAATCCTCGCCCCGGGTCCTCACCATTGATACGGAACTCGATGGAGTGCCCGTGAATTTCGGGATCATCGTAATCGATGACGCCGCCCTCTGCGATGCGGAATTGCTCTCGGACGAGGTCAATTCCCGTCACCTCTTCCGATACCGGGTGTTCGACTTGAAGCCGGGTGTTTACTTCAAGGAACGAGATTGTGCCGTCTTTACCAATGAGGAACTCGCACGTCCCAGCACCCACATACCCTGCTTCTTTCAGTATTGCTTTGGAGGAGGCGTAGAGCGTCTCCTGTTGTGCCGGTGAGAGAAAAGGTGCGGGAGCTTCTTCAACCAGTTTTTGATGCCGTCGCTGGAGAGAGCAGTCTCTCGTTGACACGACGACTACGTTGCCTTCGGCGTCCGCCAGGCATTGTGTCTCCACGTGCCGAGGTTTCTCAAGATACTTCTCCACAAAGCACTCACCGCGGCCGAAGGCCGCTAGTGCCTCCCTTGTGGCTGAATCGAATTGCTCGGGAATCTCTTCAAGCGTGTGAGCGACTTTGAGGCCACGCCCACCCCCACCGTGGGCAGCTTTGATTGCGACAGGAACTCCATGTTCGGCGGCGAATGCAACGACCTCGTCGGCTGTGGAGACAGGGTCAGTAGTTCCAGGGGCGAGCGGAGCCCCAACGGTATTGGCAATGTGACGCGCTGACACCTTGTCACCGAGAGATCGGATTGCCGATGGAGGGGGCCCAATCCAAATAAGCCCCGCATCAATGACCATTTGTGCGAAGTCTGCATTTTCCGACAAGAAGCCGTATCCAGGGTGAACTGCGTTTGCGCCAGCACGTTTCGCAATGGACAGAATCTTCTCTGGGACAAGATATGTCTCCTGAGATGTTTTCCCATTCAACGCGTATGCCTCATGGGCCAGCCGAACGAAGCGGGCATTCCTGTCCTGATCCGCGTAGATGGCCACAGTGTTTATTCCAGCGTCTTTCGCAGCTCGAATAACCCGAACTGCGATTTCACCGCGGTTGGCGATGAGAAGTTTTGAGATGGCTTCCACACCGAGAGTTTA
>CAZPBS010000099.1:0-2927 GCA_964584925.1 uncultured Microbacteriaceae bacterium | reverse complement strand
CCTCCGCGCTGGTCATGGCCGCAGCCGTAGGCTCCGACACAGTGACACCAAGGTTGGCTGCTCGAACATAGCCATCGGCTCCCACACCCTGAATTTGTAGCGTGTGCGACCCCGCTTCGATAAGAGCAGAATCAATGTCAAAGTCAGCAGCAAAAGTGCCGTCATCGGCAATGGTTACGCTACCGAGCAGCGTGGGGGTAGAAAACAGAAATACGTCTGCTCTCGTGCCACCCATGAATCCATCGCCGGACACACGTGCGGGCTGATCTGCTGCGAAGGTGAGAGGCTGGTTAGCCTCCTGGTTGACACCACCGCTTAGCTCAAGGCTCCAGCCATCTCCGGCAATAGCGGCGCCACCGGGAGCAGCATCAATCTCAACGTTTTCCGGGGCCCCCGCCACGAGGGCGATCAGCTGACCGGGCTCTAACGCTGGCTGCTCCCCTGTCAAGCGATTGATTTCCGGAGCCGCGTCAGGTTGAGCAATCGTAATCGGGATATCGATAATCGTTGCGTTACCGTCTTCATCCACTCCAGAGAGCTGCAGTGATTGCAGCCCAATCGGGAATGGCTTGGCCCGGCCTACGCTCGTGAAACTCACGTCGACACTAAAATCGCCCTCTGCATCCACGGTAATCGAGGGCAGTTCGGCAAAGGAGGAATTCGCAAAGGGCACGAACACCTGCAAAGTCGAATCTGGTTGTAAACCGCCGCCTTTGAGAGCAACATCAGAACCGCGTTTGACGGCCAGAGCCGGTTGACCTTCTTCCGTGGAAACGGAGCCGTTCCCTTCCGCGACAGCGAGATCGAGCGTCACCGCTCCCACCCCTACGCGGGCGCCACCTGATGCGGTGACCTCACTGACAACGTCAACAATCTTGCCTCCCACGAGGGCAGCGGCGTTCTTTGCCTTGGCACCGGAGCGAACAAAATTCTCGGGTGAGAACTTAGCAACAGCTCTAGCCGCCGCGGCCTGAGGCGCGACCACAGGTGCCACAGCGGCGGCATCGGCAGACCCGGAATTGCCCGAGTTTGCTGCGTTACCACCACTAGCAGGCGTCGGTGGTTTCACCCGGAACAAAGGGGACGAATAACCGAAGGGATCAAGCGTGGAGACTAAACCTGGTCCTGCGCCAGGGGCACCACACGACCCCGTGGCGAAACTGGCTGCCACAGCCGCTGCGGCCCCGCCATCACTTCTTGTTGCCTGCCAGGACGCGGCAGCAGCGGTGGCGTTCGTGTCGAAGTTTTCCGCGAGGAAGTCTTCTGGGACACACACGTAGTAGAAACCATCGGTGGCTCGAGAGCCGCCATTAGCTTTATAGGACGGGCCCGACACAGCGAACTGAAACGAGTCACCCGAGAGAGTTTCGTCACCGAAGGCCATTCCTTGACCATTCGTGGAGACCAAACCTCCCGCGAGAGACCCGGGCAAGCCAGTGTAGAGCGTTAGGTTCGCCGGCACCGAGGAAAAGACCATATAACCGTTGTAGGAACCGTCCATCTGCGAGACGTTACTGGTCATGCCCTCTCCACATTTTTCGGAGGTTACCGCGCCAGCAGCAACAGTAACGTTGCACTGTGGCCACCACGTGTCCCTGCTAATCGCACTGGAGGTGGCGCGCGCTTGACCGATGAGCGTTGAAATAACTCGAACAGGACCGGACTCGCCCATTTCGCCGTCCATGTCCCAGCGATTGGTTTTCGAGCCAGAAGAGGTGGTCGCCGGGTCTACCAGTAATTTGGTATCCGCAATGGCCTCCATGAAGTTTGATCCAGATTCGGAATCAAAATCTATGCCGAAGTGGGTGCCCGACGTTGGCCAACTGATCGAGAGTGCGGCAACATCCCCCGGGGTAATCGAAAAACCGTTGGTCTGAGCCACGTCTGGACTAATCTCCACGGCTGCTTCGTCGCTCAGTGCAGACACGGTGACAACATAAGCTCCTCGCGAGGTGGTGCCATCCGAGGCAAAAATTCCAGTATCCGCGGCCACGTAGCAGGGAGCCGCGTTCGCAGCAGTCGGGCTCGAACAGGCACTCAGCTGCGCCTGTGTGGTATCTCCACCTGGTGCGTTCCAGGGTTTACTCGCGAGCACCGTTTCCATTGCCATATCTGTTCCATCAGCAACGACTTCATCGTCACCCACATCAATGAGGAACCCCATCGCAAGAAAAATCGAGGTGTCACCGCTGGGGTCCCCATCCATCGGGACATACACATCGAAATGTACGGTCCCACCGCCATCATGCGTCTTATACATCCCCGCGGTCGGTCGCGGGTTATTTGGTTCTTCTCCCGCACCAAAGGTAAACACGCCTGGGGTGCCGTCAACATAAGCGGTGCCGGGAACCTCAGGTGAGAGATAGTCGCATAGTTTCTCCTGATCGGCAGCAAGTGGGATTCGACCGCTCGTTTCGCCTTCACCATCCCGACTGTCCTTAAAGTGCGGGATACCGGCATCGTCACCAGTATTGGCAGCGCCCGATGGATAAGTCGCGTCGTAGAAAGCCCACACCTTAGAGCTCCCGGCAGGAAGTGAACCAAGTGTGACTCGGGACTTTTGGTAAAACTTCGTTCCACCTCCGCTGCAGGTTATTTCCTCTACAGCTCCATACGCCTGGAATCGCAGCAAGGCCTCTGCGCCAGGCGCCGTAGTGAACCAGGTTGTTAGCTCATTGTTGGAGGCATCCGGATAGGAGGAACCCCCGCCAAAAATTCCTGAGTAGTTCGGGTCGTCAGGGTTATTAGGATCAATCACAGCCGACAGTCCCGCAGTGTTGCCATCCACAGAAACGGTCGGCGAGGAACCCGTGGGAAGGGAGTTCCCTGACGGAACACCAACTATCCACGCTGCTAGAGCCATGGGCGCGACGACGGCTCCACCAGCCAACACCGCGAGAGTGATTACAAAGGTTAGGGCTACTCTT
>CAZPBS010000098.1:0-3015 GCA_964584925.1 uncultured Microbacteriaceae bacterium | reverse complement strand
CGCTCAACCTCGAGACCTATCAGGCCTCGATCGGTGGCCGCCCACTCGACCTGACCTACATGGAGTATGAGTTACTCAAGTTCCTCGCGCAGAATCCCGGCAAGGTGTTCACCCGCGAGATGCTGCTGTCGCGGGTGTGGGGCTACGAGTACTACGGAGGCGCTAGGACCGTAGATGTCCATGTCCGCCGACTCCGGGCCAAGCTCGGCGAGGAGCACGCTGGTCTGATCCAGACCGTACGGTCCGTGGGATACCGCTTCGGTCAGTCGCGCTGGAGTAAGCCCGGGTAAACGTGACTACGCGAGAGCACAACTCAGGCGACTAAACATCTTGGTGAATGTGCAGGACTTGGCAACGAATGAATCTGCAGGACCAGCAGGTGAGGCATGACTGACGATTTATGGGAACACCTACTTAAGGTCCACTCAGACGGACCAGCTCAGACAAGTCGCGAGCTAGCCAGGCGAATTCGCTTGTCATCACTTCTAATGGCCGCTGACGCCCAAGCCCCGCACATCGGGTCTTGTTTCTCTGTTGCCGACATTCTCGCAGTCCTTTTTTTTCAATTACCGAAACACCCAGACAGAGTTATACCCAAAATTATTGTCTCCAAAGGACACGCAGCGGCCGCTTACTACTCTGCACTGGCTCACGTTGGTCTGCTGCCCATCGAAACGCTCCGAACATACTGTAAGGATGGTGGCGACCTAAAGGGTCATGTTTCGCACTCCGATACACATTTCGCCCCGCTGTCAACCGGATCACTTGGCCATGGCCTTCCATTCTCCACGGGTTTGTGCATCGCGAGCCGTCTTGATGACTCCGAAGAGCAAATTTATGTTGTGCTTTCCGACGGAGAATTAGACGAAGGCACAACGTGGGAGGCCGCTCTAATCGCCGCACACTTTGGACTCAACAACCTCACAGCCGTAGTTGATCGGAACTACCTTCAATCCTTGACCACAACCGAGGCCACGCTCCGCCTTGAACCACTGTCCCAAAAGTTTGAGGCCTTTGGCTGGTCCGTCTCAGACTGTTCCGGCCACAATCACCTAGAGTTAGGGGGAGCAGTGTCTGGGCGTTCGGACAAGCCGCGGGTCGTCGTTGCGCGAACAACAAAAGGCTTTGGAGTTTCTCGGATGCACGATGCGGTTGAGTGGCACTACAAGCCACCATCAGGCGTCGATGTGCCTGAAATGTACGCAGAACTCCTTCAGGATTGATGACATGAAAGCGGCACTTGTGCGCAATCTCCGGTCTCTCCTGCAGGCAGATTCTAATTCCATACTCCTTACCGGAGACCTGGGATTTGGAGCACTAGATCAGCTACAGATCGAGTTTCCCAAGCAGTTCCTAAATGTCGGAATTTGCGAACAATCGATGATGTCAGTAGCGGCCGGGATCGCCTCAACTGGAAGGCGCTGCTTCGTCTACTCGATTGCCAACTTTCCCAGCCTACGTTGCCTTGAACAGGTTCGAAACGATGTTGCGCTTCACGGCTTCCCGGTGGTGATCATCTCGAATGGGGCTGGTTTCGCGTATGGAACGAGTGGCTATTCACATCACGGCCTCGAGGATCTCGCCGCAGTCCGAGCAATGCCGGGAATCCGAGTTGCAACTCCGTGCGACGAAACTGAGTTAGAAGGAGTGCTACATGCCGCAGCGAGTGCGTTAGGGCCGACCTACGTCCGGCTCGGTTCCTTGCCACCTCAGGCTTTGGACGACTTCGCGGCTACCTATGAGGGGGATGTCACCTTTCAAAGTGTTGACCGTCCCCAGGTCTGCATCGTGGGGACCGGCTTTGGGGGTTTCTTGGCATTCCAAGTTGCGGCTGCGCTTGAGAACGAACGCTCGTTGAGAGTGTCCTGCTGGAGTTCGCCGTACTGCGACGCCATTTCCGCAGCGCTGCTCCACCAGTGGTCGGACTGCGAACTCCTCGTAACCATCGAAGAACACGCCCTCGCTGGCGGATTCGGCAGTGCTGTGTGGGAGCAGTGCTGTGCGCTTGGACTGAAACCGAACGTCCTGCCTATCGGGTTGTCAGGGGAGTACCGGACCCAAACTGGATCAAGTACTTACCTTCGAGAGCTCCACGGCCTGGATCCACGGGCGATCGCACAACGGATTGACCACATACTTTCGCCGGATTGACGGCGCTCTGTTTCACGTCCGCGGCGGTCTACTTCCGCGATCAGGCAGCCCGAGCGTTTCAGCGACAACAAAGTTTGGTCTCGCTTTCACTTCTTCGTACACCAGCCCGAGATACTCGGCGAGTACGCCGATCATTGATGCGAGCAAGCCGAATGCAAGCAGGCTGACCGCCACAATCGTCCCGAAGCCCGCAAACGGAACGCCAACGAGCACCCAAGTCAGGCTGAGCACGGCGAGAGCTGCAAACGAGATCCCCGACAGCGTAAAACCCACTAGCGTTATCATTTTCAAGGGCAAGTACGAATGTGCGAGAATTCCCTTAATTGCTAGATCGAGGACTTGAAAGGTATACGCCTTGGACTGACCCGCGAACCGCTCGGGACGATCTGCCTCGACGCCAATCGACCGAAAGCCAACCCAGGCGAATAGGCCGCGGACAAACCTGTTCCTCTCTCGCATGCCCCGAACCGTCTCGTAGACCTTGCGGTCCACGAGACGGAAATCGCTTGCGTTCTGCGGAATCTGATGGTCGGTCAGGCGTCCGGCTAGCCAGTAGAAGGCGCGGCTGTTGAAGCGGCGAAGCGGCCCGGTGCCCCCGCGCTTCGTCACCGTCATGTAGACGTTCTCGTATCCCTCCTCCCACTTCGCGATAAACGCCGATATCAGCTCGGGAGGGTCCTGGAGATCAGCGGTCATGATCACGGCGGCATCGCCGTTGATGTATTCAAGGCCCGCGGTTATCCCCCCGTCCATACGGAAGTTGCGGGAGAGGCGGACAACCTTGAACCGTGGATCGGCAGAGTTCGCTGCGCGAAGTAAGTCGAGCGTCGAGTCGGTCGAGCCGTTCTCGACGATCACGGCCTC
>CAZPBS010000097.1:0-3070 GCA_964584925.1 uncultured Microbacteriaceae bacterium | reverse complement strand
CGTTGCCGATGACGGCAACCTCTTTCGCCTCCAGCGGCCACGTCCGAGGAACATCAGGGTGACCGTCATACCAACTGACGAAGTCTGCGGCCCCATAGCTTCCGGGGAGATCGATGCCTGGGATAGAGAGGTCTGCGTCCTGGATAGCGCCGGTGGAGAAAATCACGGCGTGGTAGTGCTTCTTCAGGTCTTCCAGGGTGATGTCGGTGCCATAGTTCACGTTGCCAAAGAGGCGAATCTGCCCAGTGTCCAACACTTCACGCAGAGCGGTGATGATGCCCTTGATGCGGGGGTGGTCAGGGGCGACCCCGTAGCGAACAAGTCCATACGGTGCTGGCAAGCGCTCGAAGAGATCAATGGAGACATCAAACGACCGCTCGTGTTTGAGCAAAATGTCGGCGGCATAGATTCCTGCGGGACCCGCTCCCACAATGGCTAAGCGCAAGCGCGACATAAAGATCCTTGTCTGTCCGAAGTGAGCACCGAAGCTCTAATTTAGTAGCTTCGCTTCACAACCTGGTGAGCAAAGCGAATCAGGGCATCCTTCACGATGCCCTCAGGAACACCGTCGAGTTCCGCGATGGCCTCATCGGCCATCGCGCGAGCGGTGTCCATGGTGCGAGCGGTGACCTCGTGCTCTCGCAATTCAGTGATGGAGCCTTGGAACTCTGCTTCGGTTGCCTCCCCGAGTGTTCCCCTCGCCAGTGTCGACAACAGCGCCAGCGCCGCCTCGTCCCCACCATCGGCGAGCTCTTGCAAGTAGAGCATGGGCAGTGTGGTGACACCACGGCGAACGTCAGTGCCGGGAGGCTTTCCGGTTCCCGAGTCACGATCCGCGAGATCGATGACGTCATCGACGAGTTGGAACGCAACACCGATCTTCTCGCCAAACTTTCGGGCAGGAGGAACAAGGTTCTCTGGTCCCCCCGACATCCGGATACCGAACTCGGAGGCCAGAGCAATCAACGATCCGGTCTTGTCCGAGAGCACATTCAGGTAGTGGGCGATGGGATCTTGGCCAGGCTTGGGTCCCACTGTCTCCCGCATTTGCCCCACACAGAGCCGCTCAAAGGTGGCGGCTTGCAGGGTGATGGCTTGCTGACCCAGGGAGCCCCCCAAACTGCCAGCCCGAGCAAACAGCAAATCCCCGGCGAGGATGGCGACCGAGTTTCCCCAGACTGTTTGAGCTGCAGGAACACCTCGACGCTGAGCAGCCTCGTCCATGACGTCATCGTGATAGAGCGTGGCGAGGTGGGTCAGCTCTATAACTTGCGCGGCACGAATCACAGCGTCGTTGATGCCTTCACCCCACTGGGCGGTGAGCAACATCAGCAGGGGTCTAACTCTTTTCCCCCCTGCTGAGAACAGGTATCTGGCGACTGCATCAGCAATGTCTTCGGAAAACTTGAGTTCCCGCTCCAAACCCTGCTCAATCTGCTCCAAGCCCTCATCGAGGGCTGTGGCCAAGGCTTTCTCCTCTTTGGAGGCGAACAACAGTGAGCCTCCCGTGAGGAAGGCTGCGCCTCTGCCCGCAGCGTCCGTAGAAGCTGTGGGGGTTGTGGGAGTCACGGGAAGTCCTTTAGGAGGTGGGAGGTGAAGTGTCCTGGATGGGCACAGACACCGAGGATGTGGAGGGTGATGCCGGTCGGCTCCGTCTCTTACCGATCGACTCACGAACTTTGGAGTCTTCCGGGCTTCGCGCCCGGTGCAAGGCCACAATGCCTCCCGTCAGGTTACGGTATGCAACCCGAGTAAAACCTGCAGCCCGTAACCATTGGGAGAGAACTCTCTGCTCCGGCCACTCGTTGATGGAGTCCATCAGGTAGCGGTAGGCGTCCTTGTGGCTGCTGGAAAGCGCGGTAACCGCTGGCATCACATATTTCATGTAGCCCTGATAACCCGCTCGAACAATGGGTGCAGCCGGGTGCGAGAACTCACAAATGACAATGCGGCCACCGGGCTTTAGCACCCGATACATCTCGCCAATGGCGACCTGAGGTTGGTTGACGTTTCGCAACCCAAAACTGATCGTGACGGCATCAAAACTGGCCGGCGGGAACGGCAGTGCTTCAGCATCCCCCTCCACGAATTCAATGTCGGGGTGGCGCTTACGCCCCTCAGCGACCATTCCGGGGGAAAAATCGAGGGCAACGACCGTGGCCCCTGTTTTCTGCAGGGCCTTGGAGGATGTTCCGGTGCCAGCCGCAACGTCGAGTACTCGCTCGCCGGGCTTGAGATCCAATGCTTTGACTGTGGCCATTCGCCACAGCACCGAGTTTCCGCCCGAGAGCAGAGCGTTGGTGCGGTCATAGCCTTTGGCGACCTCGTCGAACATGCCAGCTACTTCGTCTGGCTTTTTGCTCAAGTCGGCCGTGGTCACAGTGTCTAGAGTACTGGGCGAAAGTGACGAAAAGCCGGGAGTATTTCTCTCCAGGCATGTCCTCATGGACCCGTACTAGCCTGTGCTCGTGGCCACAACGACAACCTCTCTCCTGGTGCGCACCCGCGCCATGAGTCATGAGGGTGCCCTCACCGAATGGGTGAGTGCGGAGAACCCCCTGACTTTCCAGCGTCTTGGCCAAGGGTTTGTGGGCTTAGGCCAAGCACTGCGCCTGACCTTCCGGGGTCCGAATCGTTTTGTGGACGCCAGTGCAGCCTGGAAAGAGCTGGTCGAGGGCGCCACCATCGATGACGCCCTCTCGGTCCCAGGCTCCGGCCTGGTGTGTTTTGGCACGTTCACTTTCAGCGATAGCTCCTCCCAGGAGAGTGTCCTCATCGTTCCTCAGGTGGTGATCGGTCGCCAGGGTTCCACCTCCTGGCGCACCGACATCTCTGTCGTAGGAGATTCACCCAAAGCTCAAAGCTCCCGGGGCACACTGCCCGCAGATTTTGCCCCCCTCCACTGGCAACCAGGGCTCGTGAGCGAGGAAGACTATGTCGCAGGGGTTGGCCGAATGATCACGCAGGTCCGTGAGGGAGTGGCTGACAAGGTTGTTCTTGCCCGGGACTTAGTCGCGCATGCTCCAGGGGTAAGAGATTGGCGCGGAGCCATCTCCCGCCTCACCGAGGC
>CAZPBS010000096.1:0-3105 GCA_964584925.1 uncultured Microbacteriaceae bacterium | reverse complement strand
CGTCAACAATCCCCCACGCCGCCGCAATCGCTTCGTGGATCATGAAGCGCTCCATCGCCGCGTGGGCCTTCTGGGATTGGGCAACCATGGTGTTGCGAATACTCAGATCGGCATCAGCGAGCGAAGATTCGTCAACCTGGGGAACGACCCCACCGAAGTAGCGCCCAAGCATTGCGATGACTCGGGAGGCGAGGTTGCCAAATCCGTTGGCGAGTTCTGCTTCGTACCGCGCCGCCAGGTCTTCCCAGCTGAAGGAGCCATCAGATCCGAAAGTGATGGCGCGCATGAAGTAGTAGCGGAATGCGTCAGAGCCAAACACGTCGGTGATTTGGGCCGGTGCGATACCGGTGAGTTTCGACTTCGACATTTTCTCGCCCCCGACGAGCAACCACCCGTGGGCGAATACTCGACGGGGCGGTTCCAGGCCTGCCGCCATCAACATCGCTGGCCAAATGACCGCGTGGAACCGGGCAATGTCTTTTCCCACGAGCTGCACCGCTGGCCAGCGGGAGGCAAACGCGTCATCGTCAGAGCCCCACCCGGTCGCCGTGATGTAGTTGAGCAGCGCGTCGAACCACACATAGGTGACCTGTTCGGGGTCGAAGGGTAATGCGATACCCCAGTCGAGGTTGGCGCGGGAAACAGAGAGGTCGTCCAGGCCGCGGGAGACAAACGCCACAATTTCGTTGCGCACGCTCTCGGGCTGAATGAAATCAGGCTGGTTCTTGTACAGCTCAAGAAGCTGCTCTTGGAACTTGGAGAGGGTGAAGAAGTAGTTGGTTTCACTCAACACTTCCACCGGGCGTCCGTGAATGTGGCAGACCTTTTGACCGTCAAATTCCGCCGTCCCGTCAGAGAGGTCCGAAGGCTGCTTGTATTCCTCACAGCCCACGCAGTAGAAACCCTCGTATTCGCCTTTATAAATGAAGCCCTTGTCAAACAGAAGGGTCAGAAATTTCTTAACTCCTTCTTCGTGACGCGGCTCGGTGGTGCGAATGAAGTCGTCGTTTCTGATGTCGAGCGTCTTCAGAAGCGGCAGCCACGCGTCATTCACTAATTTGTCAGCCCACTCTTGGGGCTCTACCCCATTGGCGACGGCGGTGCGCAAGATCTTTTGGCCGTGTTCGTCTGTTCCGGTCAGTGACCAGGTGTCTTTTCCGCTTTGGCGGTTCCACCGCGCGAGCACGTCAGCTGCGACCTCGGTGTAGGCGTGGCCGATGTGGGGAACGTCATTGACGTAGAAAATCGGCGTCGCGATAAAGAACGAGGACGAAGAGGTCATAACGCTCAATCCTACGCACCCGAGGTGAGCAGGGCCGAATAGAGCTCGCGCTTGGAATAGCCGCTCTCACGGGCCACATCGCGCGCCGCATCGGCCGCGCGAACCCCCGATTCCACGAGCGCCCTCGCGTGCTCGACCGCCTGCTCGAATGCCACACTCGGGCCCCGGGAGCCGGCGACAACGAGGGTGATTTCACCTTTTGTTCCCTCGGCGTAGTGCTCGATGAGGTGGGCGAGCGTGTCCGTGCGCACTTCTTCAAAGAGTTTGCTGATCTCTCGACACACACTCGCCTGTCGATCACTTCCCCACACCTGCGCCATCACCTCCAGGGTGTCGAGTAGTCGGTGGGGGGATTCGAAAAACACCATGGTGCGCGTTTCTGCTGTGAGCGCGTCGAGAACCTCCCTCTTGCCTTTTTTCGGCAGAAACCCCTCGAAGCAGAACCGGTCGGTGGGCAACCCGCTGGCGGAGAGGGCTGCGGTGACGGCGGAGGGCCCTGGTAGGGGACTCACTCGAACCCCACGCTCGTGTGCGGCGCGCACGAGCGCAAAACCCGGATCAGAGATCCCAGGCATTCCCGCGTCGCTCACCAACACCACGGTGGAGGTAGCGGCTTTGTCTAAGACTCGATCGATCACGTCGCGTTCGTTGTGCTCGTGGAGGGGAACAAATTCTCCATGGCTCTCAGCGCCCAGGGCACCGAGCAGTTTTTTGGTGGTGCGGGTGTCTTCGGCAACCACCATGGCGGCGTCACGAAGAGCATCAAGAAGGCGGGGTGTGTGGTCGCCGAGGTTCCCAATCGGGGTGGCAGCGACTATCAGCATGGGGCCATTGTCCCAGTTGAGGCTCCTCGACCCAATTTCACCGCTAAACACGAAAGAGGGGCGCCGAAGCGCCCCTCTCCGCGTGTGTGCTCTAGACCTTGGAGGACTGAGCGTTGACCTCGTAGGAGGTGTTGGTGGATTCGAAGAAGTTCACCAACTGCAGGGTGTCGTTGGCGGTGGCCATCCACTTCGCCGGGTTCGACACGTTGTACTCGGTTTCGAAGCCGAGCTCCTCCAGGCGACGGTCCGCCAAGTACTTCACGTACTGGTTGATGTAGTTGGCGTTCAGACCGAGGATGCCGTTGGGCAGAAGGTCGTGGTTGTACGCCTCTTCCATCTCCACCGCGTCCAAAATCATCTGGCGGATTTCCGCTGCGAACTCGGGGGTTTGCAGGTCGGGGTTTTCTTCCAGAACGGTGAGGATCAGGTTGATGCCGAACTTCAGGTGCAGCGACTCGTCGCGGACAATCCAGTCGACGAGCGAACCGAAGTTACGCAACAGGTTGCGCTGGCGGAAGCTCAGCGCGACCATGAAGCCGGAGTAGAACCAAATGCCCTCGAGGATGATGTTGTAGGCCACGAGGTTGCGGATGAAGTCCTGCTTACCCTCGGTGGTGGTCACATCCAGAGTGTCTTCGGTCATGCGCTTGATGAACTTGACTTCGAACTCTTCCTTACGCGCCATCGAAGGCACGTCGACGTGGCTGTTGTAGGCCTGGTCGCGGTCAATCGGGAAGGTTTCGAGGACGTATTCGAAGCTCATGCAGTGGTTCGCTTCTTCCCACATCTGCTTCGCGAGGTAGAGGTGCGCCTCGGGTGCGTTGACGTAGGGGTAGACACCGAAGGCGAGCGCCTTGTTCACCAGTAGTTCGCTGGGGTTGAAGTAGCTCATCAAGAAGGTGATGGCGTGACGCTCTTCGTCCGTCATCTTCTTGAAGTCGGCAATGTCTTCACCCAACTGAATTTCGTTGGGGAACCAGGTGTTTGCCACAGCCTGTT
>CAZPBS010000095.1:0-3109 GCA_964584925.1 uncultured Microbacteriaceae bacterium | reverse complement strand
CCTCTGCTCCTGCAGCCAGGACAACGATGAGGTCGCGTATGTACTCCAAGAGGTCCTCGGCGAAACGTCTAGGATCCTGACCCGTGTGCATGACCTTGTCCAAGGCAACAAATGACTCAGGACCGCTCCCTTTCGACACCGCGGAGACGACTTCGGCGAGTAATTCACTGTGGGTGTATCCCAGCAATCCGATTGCTCGGTCATATGACAGAGACGAATCACTAGACCCCGCCATCAACTGATCCAGGACTGACAAGGTGTCTCTGACAGAGCCACCTCCAGCCCTCACGACTAGCGGCAGGACTCTCTCTTCGACGGTGACACCCTCACTTGAGCAGACCGATTCCACATACGACAGGAGATCAGCGGGAGGAACGAGGCGGAAAGGATAGTGATGGGTTCTCGACCTAATCGTGCCGATCACTTTGTCAGGTTCCGTCGTGGCGAAGATGAACTTCACGTGCTCGGGGGGCTCCTCAACAATCTTGAGAAGTGCATTGAAGCCCTGTTGGGTGACCATGTGAGCTTCATCCAGGATAAAAATCTTGTAGCGATCTCTGGCTGGTGCATACACTGCTCGCTCGCGGAGATCCCTTGCGTCATCAACACCGTTGTGACTCGCTGCGTCAATCTCCACCACATCGAGCGAACCGCCGCCATCCCTCGATAACTCGACACAACTGGCGCAAACCCCACACGGTGTATCTGTTGGCCCTTCATGGCAATTCAGGCATCGAGCCAAAATTCTCGCCGAGGTAGTTTTTCCGCACCCTCGAGGCCCACTAAAGAGATATGCGTGGTTGACCCGATCGGAAGTCAAAGCCTTCATAAGTGGCTCGGTGACCTGGGTTTGACCAATTAGCTCAGCAAAAGCCTGAGGTCGATATCGCCGATATAGAGCAGCCACCACGTCCCGAGCCTACCGGGCACAACCGATTTAGGCTCTTGTTTGTTGGGTGCCCGTTGGTCGCTAGCCACTCGTCATAGTCACAATGGCTGAAAATTCTGATAACTGAGGACTCCCCGCGCACCCACCAGAGCCCAGTTACCCTTGCTACGTCTCCGTCCTGGGGGAGTTAGCCAAGTTAGCGCCACGCGAGGAGCCGTGTGAAGGATACCGTTAACCAACCTGAAGCGGAGTGTCTGTTCGAGAGAGAACCCCAACCAGGTACGGGAGGGAGTACACATATGACAATTCTCACTCGAGTAGTTAATCGGGTGTTGGGATATCACTCGTCGCGCGATTTTGCGCGTCATCGGGGGTCGGAGGTTCTGCTCCTCCATGACTCAGGTTTCTTTAGCAATTGCAGTGTGCTTCTGATGAGCCTCGCCCGAGCGCAGCAACACCCGGCAAAAATCGACGTGTCTCGAAGCTTCACCCATTTCACTGACGAGGGTAAGGCTTTCCGATGGGAAGACTTTTTTTCCCCACCTAACCCTCTTACCGATGGCCAACAGTCTGATTGGCAGAAAAGTCGTGTAGCAAAACGACTGCCCCATCATTCGACATACAGGTGGTTGGACTTTCGAACAACGAATCAAATCTTGCAGACCTATTTTCAACTGAGCGACGCTGTGCACGCGAGAGCACAAGAAATCAAAGAGACACACCTTCCTGTTCCTTTAGATGAGATTGCGGTCGTTTGTCTTCGTGGAACGGACAAATCAACAGAAGTTCGACAATCTTCCGTGGATAGATACGTTTCGCGAGCCCAAAGGATAATGAAAAAACAAAAGAACCTCAGGGTGTGGGTCCAAACTGACCAAGTCCAAATTCGGGACCTACTCCTCTCCAGAATTGGCCCCCGAGCTTTTGCTCTTGATGTCCTACCCGTGACGGCCAATTCTTCGGTCATTCATAAATCGGAAAATCTCCACAGCAGATTTGACTTCACCACAAACCTCCTCGCGACGACTTGGCTTATGTCTCAGGCCCATACAGTCATTACCTACACCGGCAATGTGGGTTACTGGATTGCGCTCTTGAGAGGTCACACAGGGCGACTGCACCAACTCCGGTAGTCGGAGCCCGAAGGTCAACAGTGGGCGCGTTCCAGCAGGCCGGCATACACCCCACGAGCAATCGGGATAGCATGGTGGAGTGCGGGGAGCCTCGGCCCTCTGCGCCAAGGAGGATTCGCCTAGTGGCCTATGGCGCACGCTTGGAAAGCGTGTTGGGTGAAAGCCCTCGGGGGTTCGAATCCCCCATCCTCCGCGCAATTTGTTACTAGTGTGAGTCAGGTGAGCACTCTCGCTGATGTTGCAGAGCTCGCAGGTGTGTCGAAGTCGACAGCCTCCAGAGCGCTGTCTGGCCGGGGTTCTGTGTCCCTCAAAACCCAAGAGAGGGTATCTGCTGCAGCGGAAGAGTTAGGGTTTGTCCCCTCCAGTGCAGCAGAGAGTCTCGCAACTGGACGCTCCCGCAACATCGCCGTAGTCACACCTTTCATCAATCGCTGGTTCTATGCAGAGGTTATTGACGGTGTGGAGTCCGCACTGATTGGAGCCGGCTACGACCTCACCCTCTATCGGCTCACAAATGACAAGGACCAGAGGAAAGCTCTGTTCGACTACTTCTTAGTGCGTAAGGGCGTCGATGCTGTCATCACTCTCACGCTTTTCATCAGCGACGATGAAGTGCAAAGACTGAGAAAATTAGGGAAACCTATTGTCGGCATTGGAGGCCAAATTCCAGGTATTCCAACTTTTTCCATCGATGACATCGGCACAACTCGGAGGGCCACCGAACACCTGATTGAGTTAGGCCATACCAAACTCAGCCATATTGGGGGCGACCAAGAGAAGCAGTTGGACTTCGAAGTGCACTCCAACCGGCTCATAGGATTCCGCCAGGCTCTTGCAAACGCAGGGATTAGCCATAATGACGACTTCTACGCTGACGACTTTGACATCTCTGGTGGATACAGAAGTGCGCTCAAAGCTCTCCGAGATCCCAACACTCGACCGACCGGAATCGTTGCTGGATCAGATGAGATTGCCGTAGGAGTGATAACAGCTGCGCGGGAACTAGGTATTCGAATCCCAGAGGAGCTCTCAGTCATCGGAATAGACGGTCATCCCCTGGCAGAAACGTTTGGTCTCACCACCATGA
>CAZPBS010000094.1:0-3142 GCA_964584925.1 uncultured Microbacteriaceae bacterium | reverse complement strand
CAGTCCAGCCGAGTGACGAGGAGGCTCCGGAGAATCCTGTCGTTCGGAGAATGTGGTCGGTTGCCCCTAACGCTTGGAGACCGTTCATGTCGACGAGGACGGCGAGTTGACCGAGTTGGAGTTGGGCCGCAAGCAGAAGGGCTTCCCAGGTGCTTCCCTCGTTGATCTCTGCGTCACTCATGATGCAGAGAGTGCGCGCCGTGCCGCCTCGCATCCGGTTCCCGAGTGCGCGCCCTACAGCCACTGATAGCCCCTGACCGAGGGATCCAGATCCGAACCCAACGCTTGGTAGCGATGGCGAAGGGTGGGTCCCGAGCAGCGACCCATTCGAGCTGTAGGTGCCGAACTGAGTGTCAGTCAGGTAGCCGCGGAGGTTCATCAGCGAGTACAGCGTGAGCGCGGCGTGGCCCTTTGAAAGTACGAGCGAGTCCGAATGGTCAGGGTCGAGGATCCCGGGATGTTCGAGCTCACACGCAAGCAGCATCTCAACGATCGAGAGCGCGGAGGCAATGTGTCCCTTCTTCGCGCGCAATGAACTCAGAAGTATCGCCTTCCGCAACAACTTGCCCTCGTCGTCCACCCCCTCACCTTACGTCGCGCGGCTGGCGTTCTCGGGTGCCCATCCACCTCGGCACCTAGAGTCTGACCTCGGTCGATCACCGCGGAGACCTGAAACAAACTTCACGAAACCTAGGCCTCGGTGGGCTCCGTCAGCCTATCGCTGAACTTGACCGATCACGGTCAAAATCTTTTAAACCCACAGCCTCCGTTCTCCCCTGCCCTACCCAATCTCTCCTGACGCAGTATTCTTGAATTCATCCGCAAAGTCTCTCAAACTGCACGATTAAAAGACTCGTCTGTTCGCAGATCTCCCACGTATCCATATCCTTCTAGTCAACGGCGAAGCGACTGACTTGATAATCCACGATCTCCGCACCTCTCGCTTAGCCAAAGAGTTCGTTATATGAGAATCCATAGACGAGGAGCAGAAACTCGGATGGGGTTGTCGCGCGATCCCACGACCCTGCTATTCGTTGTCTGTCTGCTAATTCCCCTTTTCCTCCATTTGCTCTGGAGCTTCATCTTTTCGTCGGCAGAGACTAGTGACCGATTAACTTGGATCGGCGTTGTCTTAAGTGTAGCAATAATGGGCGTTACGGCAGACCGCACTTGCTCACAGAGAATCAGCCTACGGACCGCCACAGGTTCTCTTCTACTGATCGCAACCGTCGTCTTTGTCGGCTCACTCGCCTCCTTGCACGTTTTTCGTGATCAGGCGAATCGCCTATGGTTTGGATTCGGCCGGATTGGAGCAGTTTGTTTTCTTCTGTGCTCGGTTCTGATCTACAAATGGCTTCTAAACAACCATAGGTTTCAAAGTCTCGGGACAATAACCGTGAAGAACTCGATCCCGACCCGAGTTCACCGAGTAGCACTTCTCGGCATTACTACCTGTGCGTCACTTTTTTTCTACGGCGCATTCCTCATTCAACCGACCTGGGGTGTCGTTGATCGCTTTCATTCACGCTACGTAATCAATGAGATAGTTGGGCCATTGGCAGGCAACTGGGGACTAGGTAATCACATACCGCAATACACATCAGGTCTGGGAATTCCATTGTTGATGTTGCGAGCGTTTGAGCTCACAACCACCCAGACATACGCGATAGCAGCGATGTATATCTCAGCCTTAGCGGTCCTTACTGGAGCACTCATCTTCGTACTGAGCTGGAAAATGGGTGCTACGTGCGTTCGACCAGTCATGCCTTTCTTTACGCTAGGACTTGCGCTCGCCGCCCAAGCGAAGCCAATCGAGCATCGGGGGTCGATTACGGCGCTTATGTCGGCCGTACCTGGGAGGATGCTCCCCGTCCTGCTCGTCTTTGCTTGTTTGTTTTGTTACGGGAACGCCGCTTCAGTTGGGAGGGCATTCGTGGTGGGTGCTGCGATCGGGTTTTGTTTGATCAATAACTTCGAATTTGGTGTGAGTACCGCCATAACTGCACTTCTTGGCATGATTGTGTTCCGGTCCTCCATGCGTCACTTGGTGATTGTGGCAATGGTGGTCGTGTTAGAAGTTGGGTGCTATCTGGCGATGGTTGCTCTTGATGGCAATTCGGTCAACGTCTCCTCCTGGATACTATTTTCTTTGGGCTTCGGGTCCGGCTTTGGAAATGTTGCAATGCCTCAATTTGGCGTGTGGATTCCTGTCCTCGCGGTGTTCGCCTTTGCCGCGATCTTCTCGATCCGCCGGATCAGATGCATTCGACTGAGCGCGGCAGAAGAACGTTGGTCGCTCCGGCCGGTTTACCTTCTCATCTTGGTGGCCTCCTTCAATGGCTTATTGCAGTTCGGTTACTACGCGGGAAGGTCCGTTAACTCCGGTCAGCTGCAGATTCTGCTCATCTACCTCGCCTTGGTCTCCGCAGGCCTCAGTCACGAACTGTTTCGTCCAGGCCGTGGATCGACTGGGTCTCGCTGGGTATTTGCCATGATTGTGGCGCTTCCCGCGCTGGCCTTGCCCTCGACAAGGTGGCCCCTTTCGGAGTGGCAACGCGTTACCGGCCATTCCCGCAGTGTGATCCTTGAATCAGAGGACACTGGACTTATGCGTGAGTCTGGCCTGATTGATCATTTGCTTGAGGGGAGAGATCGTGACGGCTTCGTATTACTTCTAGAGGGTTCCAATCTCCATTCAATCGGAAGCGGTGTGGTTTCGGTGGCGCCAACGAACAGCCCAAGGGACTATCGGATTTCGAAGCAAATTGGGGATCGGATATGCGAGGCTATTGAGGAGGAGGACCGACTTGTAATTACCTCGAGTGGTTCTGGGCTGGACCGCGCCACTCCAACTTGGTGTGGCGCCTTTCCGATTACGGCCGGAGTACCGCCCGGCTTGGTGGTTCTTTCTAACTTGACTTCGGAACTGCCGTAGGTGGCGAGTCCTGTTGCGGGAAACGACAAAGGCCCGGCCGCCGCAGCGACCGGGCCTTTGTGTCCGAGGAGGTTCGGAGTCAGTCGTCCTTCGGCTGGTAGAGCGCGCCGAGGAAGTAACCGTAGATGAGGTGCCAGACGAGGATGCCCGCAGGGAGCTTCCAGCCGTCAGGACCGTCGAACAGGAAGAAGCCGTAGCCCTGCTCCG
>CAZPBS010000093.1:0-3143 GCA_964584925.1 uncultured Microbacteriaceae bacterium | reverse complement strand
CTTTCAGTCAACACGGTTTCCCGGCAAACCGCTCGCCGATCTTGGCGGATCGCCGCTAATCGAGCACGTTTGGAGACGCTGCTGCCGCGCGGTTGATGCCGCTGACATCGTCGTTGCAACCGACGACGAACGAATCGCGGCGGTGGCGACCAACTTCGGAGCAATCGTTGAGATGACCTCGTCGGACTGCCTCACCGGCACCGACCGCGTCGCTGAGGTCGCAAGCCGGCACCACGCTGACTGGTACGTGAATGTCCAGGGCGACGAACCCTTCGTCGACCCAGCTGCAGTCCAAACAGTCATTGAAGCGGCCGGGACCGCGGCGGGCGACGTAGCCGCGGTCAACGCAATGAGCGTCATTACCGAGGAATCAGAGTTCCGATCGGAGACAGTCCCAAAGCCGGTGACTGACTTGCGCGGTCGATTGCTCTACATGTCTCGCGCAGCGATCCCCACCGACAAGCGGTTCGGGTTTCAAAAGGCATTCCGACAAGTCGGGCTCTACGCCTTTCGATATTCAGCCCTCGATTACTACCAACTAGGCGCGAAGAAGACCCCACTTGAAGAGATCGAAGATATCGAGATCCTCCGCTTGGTCGAGTCGGGACTACGCGTTCAAATGGTCCAGGTACCTGCTAGTGGAATAGCAATTGACACTCCCCACGATCTTGCCCGTGCACGGCTCATAATCGAGAGCACACGAAGCAGTTGATGCAAGCGAAGCGCAACCCCCCATCGAAGTTGCGCGCCATTGCGTTCCCAGTGGCGCTCACTCTCATTTCGTCCGTGATGATTGTCTCACAGACGACCTGGAGGGCAGTGAGTCACGACCTTTCCTCGTTCCTCGCTCCGGTCGTGTCAATTACGAATGGTCACTCAGGTCTATACGCCACCTACTTCAATGTCACCCCTCCGGGGATCCATGTCACCCTGCTCCCGTGGGTCTGGCTCTTCGGGCCTGGAATCTGGTCGATGTACGCGCTGCACTCACTCTTCGTTGTGGGTCATCAGGGAACGCTCTTTCTTGCCCTGCGAAAGTTGCTGACTCCGACAGACGCAAGCCTCATCTTCGTTGCTACCAGCGTTGTGATGCTCACCAGAGATGTCTTTGACGAGATGCTCCTCAGCACCGAACTCGTAGGTAACACATTTATCCTCGCGGGTTTCTGCGTCCTCCCCTTCCGATCGACGACGCCCAGCTTGCGCTTATGGGCCGCCGGGATAGGACTACTCACCTTCGCGGTCCTCGTCCGAGAGGTGTACGTCTTTGCGCCGATCATGGCCGTTTTGGCATTCGTCTGGGCATACCGAGGAAAGGCAAACCGGCTCACGGCAACTTTGAAAGTAGTTGCTTGGGCAACCGTCCTTGGGGCTGGGCCTCCACTGACGATGCTCTTGGCGCTTGAAGGCCTTGGGCCGTATGCGCGAGTCCTCCACCTTAAGCGCGTGCTATTCCCTTGGCCCGACGCTTCGAGACTCACCCTGGCTCCTCTTGACGCCTCTTGGACCTTCATTACTTTATGGCCCTCTCTTCTCGCTCCGGCAGCTGCAGCGGCCATTTCAATCATTTCGATTCGACGGCGCCAATTTCCGTATGTGCTCCTATTCTGCGCGATTGGAGTGGGTCTGGTTGGTGCGGCATTCACATGGCAAGGTAAACCAGCATCCGGGCATTACCTCGCCTCGCTGCTGCCTCCGCTTGCAGGACTCCTTGCGATTTCACTCGTGCAAATTCGCGCCAGGCTCAACCGTTGGTCCGGCTTCGTGGGGGTGCTACTACTCCTCGTGCCGATAACGGCGCTGTCAGAGACCGCGTCAGAACTCAAGAGCCTGCGGAGCCCGGCAACGTGGTGGACATCAACTCTTGGTCCCGCTGATCAGGAAACTAGGCCTTGGGAGACCATCCACCCACCTGAGTGCACACAAGTTGTGTACGGATGGAATCCGGGGGCTTTCTACATTGCTTCAGAGTCAAATCCTTGCTCGCGATACTTTCTTGTCAACCTCATTCAATACTCACCTTCTCACCGAGCTGAATACTTGCTGCAACTCTGGTCATCGCCTCCGGCGGTGGTGATTTACGATCAAAGCGGGGCGGACCTTGATGTAGTTGCCTTCGAGAATGACGTGCTTCCTTGGAGATCAATGCTCGCCACTTGCTATCAGGAATCCGACAATCGTGTCTTCGTTCAAAGGCTTGATCAAAGTGCCACCCGACGTTGCATGCTTCCATTTCTTCAGAACACACTTTTCAACAACTTGGTGCTGGCACGGCTCAGCCTGGACGAGATCCTCTCAATCGGAGTGCGACAAGCCTCCGCGCCGCCTCCCAGGTGATTCCTCCCGACATTTTCGACTTTCCCGCAGATCGCTCCACGAAGCAGATCGGCACAGTCTGGACTCCCCCTGTCCTTCGCCAATGCGTCCACGCCATCTCGATCAGGAAGCCGTAACCCGCCATCGTCTTACTCTCCCCAGCGAGTGTGTGACGAAGTGCATCGTGGCCCCAGACTCGGTATCCAGAGGTCATGTCCGGCAGTTTGCAAGTCAAGACGATCTGAGCGAATCGATTTCCCCCCCTTGAGAGCAGTTGTCGGAACCACGACCAGTTCTCGATCCGCCCGCCAGGCATCCAACGACTCCCTATCACCAAGACATCATCACTGAAGCAAGCGCCAAGGAGCTTGGTCAACTCATCCGCGCGGTGGCTACCGTCAGCATCCATCTGAACAATGCGCTCGTAACCTGAATCGAGTGCCTGAGCCATTGCGGCGCGGTAAGCATCAGCAAGGCCGGTCCGTTGTGTTCGCATGAGGAGTTGGAGACCCTCACCGAACCGTGGGTGACTTTGAACGATCTTTCCGGTTCCGTCAGGACTCGAATCATCAATCACGAGCACATCCACAAACGGGGCATGCAAGAACACGGCGTCCAGAGTCACAGAGATCGAATCACGCTCATTGAACGTTGGTATCAAGACGACTGTCCGCCGTGTTTCAAACGTATTTACGCGCATGACTCTCCCGCAGACCACGCCACAGTGCCTCTTGACTGCCGATCTACGAGCACGAGACAGCGCAGTGTTGAGCCGATCGCAGGGTGCTTGATTGTTACACCGCTCAATAATTCATCGCGTCCAAGAA
>CAZPBS010000092.1:0-3154 GCA_964584925.1 uncultured Microbacteriaceae bacterium | reverse complement strand
CAGATTGCTCTAGCACCGGTTATGGCCGTCATCATGACGCAGTTCTCTTTTGTCACCCACGAAGCAGCGCACCGTCAGGTGTTCAGCTCGGGTAAAGCCAACGACAACACCGCGAGAATCCTCGCGAACGCGGTCGTCGGCATCAGTTACTCCTGGTGGATGGGCAAACACACTCGCCATCATGCCAACCCCAACACGGTGGGCAAGGATCCCGATATTGAGTCCGATTTCATCATGTTCCAAGAGGACAAAGCCGCCAAAACCTCAGGCTTCACCAAAGCTTTCGTGAAGAGACAGGGCTGGCTGTTCTTTCCCATCCTGACTCTCGAGGGACTGAACCTTCACGTTCAAGCATTCAAGCGAGTGTTTAGTAAAGAGCCGCTCAAGCACCGTGGGACAGAAATCACTTTGCTCCTCGCGCGCAATATCGGCTATCCCCTGATCCTGTTGGCGCTCATGCCCTGGTATGTCGCTGCTGTGTTCCTTGTGGTCCACATGGGCCTCTTTGGTGTCTATATGGGGGCCTCTTTTGCCCCCAACCACAAGGGCATGCCTCAAATTGCTGCGGGCATCAAGGTCGACTTCCTCCGTCGCCAGGTTCTGACCAGTCGCAACATCCGTGGAGGGCTTTTCATGGACCACTTCATGGGCGGACTCAATTACCAAGTGGAGCACCATCTCTTCCCCAGTATGGCGAGGCCCAAACTCGCCAAAGCTGCTCGCATCGTTCGCGAGTTCTGCGCCGAGAAGAAAATTGCCTATACCGAGACCGGACTTTTCCAGTCTTACGGCATCGTGGTGGCGTATCTGAACCGTGTAGGCCTTGCTGCTCGGGATCCCTTTGATTGCCCTCCGGCGCAGGTGCTGGGCAGAGCATAGGTTCGAGTCCGCTCAATCCGCTACACTCAGAGCACCGGTGAACAAATTCTTGTTCCCTGCGTCGTAGAACGCTCCCTCACCACATCAGTGGTTGATAATTTTCTTGCGGCGAACGACTACATCACTCGATGTGCTCGCCCCCAGTCAGGCTCCGCCTGTCACAACGTGATGATCACCATCACCAGAAAGCACCACAACTATGAACACCAACTCTTTTTCCCAACTCGGCGTGCCCGCGGGCATCGTCTCCGCTCTCACACGAGCAGGTATTGATACACCCTTTCCTATCCAGGTCGACACCCTCCCCGACACTCTTGCCGGGAAAGATGTGCTTGGTCGTGGAAAGACTGGCTCGGGCAAGACCCTGGCCTTCTGTATTCCACTGGTCGCCAGGCTTTCCGGCGAACTCTCCGGAGGCACACGACGTAAAGGCCGCCCCTTGGGTCTCGTCCTAGCCCCCACCCGCGAACTGGCCACCCAAATCACGACAGCAATGCGTCCGCTCGCGGAAGCCATGAACCTCCGGGTCACCACCATTTTCGGTGGGGTGTCACAAACTCGTCAGGTTCAAGCACTCCGCGATGGCGTAGAGATTGTCGTGGCGACGCCGGGACGACTTGAGGACCTCATGAAGCAAGGGCTCTTGCACCTTGATGCCATTGAAATCACCGTGCTAGATGAGGCTGACCACATGGCGGATCTGGGGTTCTTGCCCGTCGTCACCAAGATCCTCCAAGCCACACCGCCGTCAGGGCAGCGTTTGCTGTTCTCAGCAACACTGGATAACGGCGTCAACAAGCTCGTGGAGCGTTTCCTCCACAATGAGGTCATGCACGCCGTCGACGAGGAGAACTCTCCCGTCGTCCAGATGACCCACCACGTGTTCGAGACCCCGAGCGTTGAGGCGAAGAAGGACCTCGTCCACGCACTCGCCTCCGGGACTGGACGTCGAATCCTTTTTATGCGCACTAAGCACCACGCAAAGAAACTGGCGAAGGCTCTCACCCAAGCGGGCATTCCCTCCGTTGATTTGCACGGAAACCTGTCGCAGCCAGCCAGGGATCGAAACCTTGCTGCGTTTAGCGATGGTTCGGTCAAGGTCCTAGTTGCGACAGACGTGGCAGCCCGTGGTGTTCACGTCGACAACGTAGACCTCGTTATTCACGTTGATCCCCCCATGGAGCACAAGGCTTACCTGCACCGCTCAGGTCGCACCGCGCGTGCTGGAGCACAAGGTGACGTCATCACTTTGTGCCTGCCCACCCAAAAGAGCGATCTTGCGTCCTTGCTGCGGAAAGCTGGCATTACCGTCACGCCCCGCGCTGTGAGTGCTACCTCACCAGAAGTTGTTTCTTTGATTGGTGACGTGGCACCGTATGTGAAGCCCGCTCCGGTCGAACACCACCAACACGGTGGCGGTGGCCGAAACCGCGGTACCTCAACGGGTGCCAATGCCCAGCGGAAGAGAGCGCGACGGGCCGATGGCGCTCGCCCCGCGCAGGATTCCGCTCGGAAGACGGCTCGGCCGCCTCGAGCTAGCTCGGGTCAGCCCAGCCCCACCGCCAGACGTTCACACCAGCGAACTCGCTAGAGACCCCGCGTCCCGCTCCAACGGGCACGACGGTAAAGCCGGGGCGAAGCCTCGGCTTTACGCTGCGCGCAACGACGTTGACGCCCACTTCACCACAGGTTGGCGGAACCAGCGGATGAGAGCCAGGATACTGACGATCCCGAGCAGGGGCAGAAGTATCTGAACCGTGAGAATGACGAGTGGGAACTCTTGGTTCCACTCGTCAGGAGCGAGGTGTCGGGAGAGAATTCCCCAGAACGCCCAGACGAGGACCAACGCGTAACTCGCCGACGAGTTGACGATAGCGGTGAGTGTGCCAATCAGCGCAGCAACAACCACGATGATGACCGTCCAAACTTCGGCGGAGAAGAATAATCCATCAGAAAAACCGGCCTGGACCAAGAGCGCAGAAATGTTGGCCACCGTTGCCACTGTCACCCAACCGAAGTAGACCGCGAAGGGAATGCGGATGGATATGGTGGCACCGAGGGTGGTGCGCTCGGCGGTGGTCTTTTGGTTGATGCGAACCAACGTCCACAGCAACGCCACAATAATGACCGCTGCAAGCCAGAGTGCCTCGTAGTGCCAGGCGACAATCCAGGCGCCGTTGAGAGCACTACTCGCAATAAACCACGGTGTGATAGCTCGGATAACTGAATTGTCCGCCACGAGCTGCACCACGGTATAGACGCCCAGGAGCAGGTA
>CAZPBS010000091.1:0-3188 GCA_964584925.1 uncultured Microbacteriaceae bacterium | reverse complement strand
TTTACGGCGATCGCCGCCACATTCTTGAAGGGGACGACATCGCCGACCGGGTCCGTGCCTTCATCGATGACACCCTGTCATCGGTCGTCTCAGAGCACACGTCAGTGGGTAATCCGAGCGAATGGGACTGGGATGCTCTCTGGACCGAGCTCAAGACCCTGTATCCGATTGGACTTACCGTCGATGAGGTCCTCGAGGAGCTCGGGATGAGCCCTGAATCGGAGGAAGTACTGCGCGAGGTCGCATCAGATGCTGCCGTTGCCTATGAGAAACGGGAAAACCAGTTGGGCTCCGCGGTCATGAGAGAGCTCGAGCGCAGGGTTGTTCTCAGTGTTATTGACCGTCGCTGGAGAGACCACCTCTATGAAATGGATTACTTGAAAGACGGGATTGGTCTTCGAGCGATGGCTCAACGTGATCCGCTCATCGAATACCAACGCGAAGGTTACGCGCTCTTCAACACCATGATGGGCCAAATCAAAGAAGACACCACAGGTTTCGTGTACAACCTTGACGTCCAGGTTCAGGCTCCAGAGGGTGGCATGGCGGCGCAGGTTTCTGCTCAGGGCTTAGCTCAGTCAGTCGTTCCGCAGCAAAACCTCAGTTACTCCGCTCCCTCTGCAGATGGAAGTGTCGAAGTCCGCAATCAAAAAGGCCAGGTCGTAAACTCTCCGTCCCCAGCAGGGTCAGCGTTTGGCGTAGCGGCCCCAACCGCTTCACAGCAGCCGGCGTCTTCCACGGCGCGACCGGTTACTCAACCACCCTCCTCACGACCCGCCCCACCAGCGGCCAATCGCGCGCAACGCAGAGCTCAGAAAAAGAAGAAGCGCTAACTCCAGAACCGTGAACGGGGTAGCTCGCCACCGTCGGTCGAATCCTTCAAGGCGGAGCGCCGCAAAATTGCGCTCACGCGGAAGACTGCGCGAGAGGGTTCATCGACTCCTCACCCCCTCCAGGTCGCAAGCCATTACCCTGAGGAGGTGGCATCCCAACCCGCATCAGTCTTTACCAGGACGACACTGTTTGATCGGCAGGTGGCCTGGCTGTATCAGCTCGTGAACGAGGGACAATTACTCGCGGACCTCGCCTTTGCCGACATCGTCATTTGGGCGCCTACCGATCAAGGCTCTTTTGTTGCCGTATCGCATCTTCGTCCCTCGTCTGCCGCCACTTTGTTCTATCGCGATGTTGTAGAAACCGAAATACGCCCAGAGTGGTCAGAGCTCGTCAAGAGTGCCTTTGAGACCGGCAAGATAGCGGATTCCAAGGTCCAAGACATGTTTGACGAAGCTCCAACGAGGGTGCGTGCCGTTCCCATTCGAATGGGCCGCCGATCTGACGGGGTAGTTTCCGACGAAACAGTCATAGCGGTGCTCACCCGCCATGCCAATCTTGGAGAAGCCAGGGTTCCGAGCCGCCAAGAGCTGACTTTCAACGATTGCGCGAACGACCTGTTTCAGATGATTTCTGAAGGATATTTTCCAGACCCCGATATCCCCAGTGCCCCAGCCCAGGGCGCCCCCCGAGCCTCTGATGGTCTTATTCGCTTGGATGAGCAGGGAAAAGTTACCTTTGCTTCTCCCAACGCGCTGTCAGCTTTTCGCCGAATGGGGTTCCAGGATGAGCTCGAAGAGACGGTGTTGGCAGAGGTGACGGCAGGGATGTTGCAGGGCACTCTGATCGTCGATGAGTCTTTACCACTCGTAGTCACTGGACGAGCACCGTGGCGCACCGACATCGAGGCAGGAGGGGTAACCGTGACTTTGCGGGCCATCCCTTTGCGCCTCAGGGGGAAACGATTTGGCGCCATCGTGTTGACGCGTGACGTATCTCAGATTCGGCTCCGAGAACGAGAAATGATTACAAAAGACGCGACGATTCGAGAGATTCATCATCGCGTAAAAAACAATCTCCAAACTGTTGCGTCATTGCTTCGTATCCAAGCGCGGAGAACTCACAATGATGGCGCGAAGGATGCGCTGGGCCAAGCGATGCGTCGGGTGGCCGCAATCGCCGTCGTTCATGACACCCTCTCTGAGGGACTTAGTCAGAATGTCGACTTTGATGTGGTTTTCGATCGGGTGCTGATGTTGGTGGCTGAGGTGGCTTCAGGGTCGCAGCACATCGTGAAGCCAATAATCGAGGGATCCTTTGGCATATTGCCCAGTGAGTATGCAACCCCCCTCGCTCTCGTGTTGACGGAACTGGTGACAAATGCGGTTGAACACGGGGTTAAAGAGAAAGCTGACGGTGAGGTCATCATCACGTCGGTTCGCTCGGACGACACCCTCAATGTCGTGGTCCGCGACAATGGCGGCGGGCTCCCTGAGGGGAGGATAGGAGACGGCTTAGGAACTCAGATTGTAAGGACCCTTGTCGAAGGTGAACTAGGGGGCACCATTGACTGGTACACCGTGGGGGGAGAAGGAACTGAGGTCACAGTTTCCATCCCCCTCCAGTTTCTTCACGAAAAGGATGTTCTCTCGATTGTGCCGAGCGTCTAAGAGGCGCGACGCGCCCTTGCTGCGCGTCTCTTAAGGGCGCGACGCTCGTCCTCACTGAGACCTCCCCACACGCCTGAGTCCTGGTTGGTATCGAGCGCGTACTGCAGACAGTATTCCGTGACCGGACAATGGGAACATACCGCTTTTGCCCGATCAATCTGTTCGACAGCCGGGCCAGTGTTACCCACAGGGAAAAACAACTCGGGGTCTACTGTCAAACACGCTGCTCTGTCGCGCCAATCCATTTCTGCTCCAATCCAGAGGGAAACCCCGCCAATGGGAGAGGCTCTAAGACGTAGAGGAAAAGCCCGACGATGGACGTTCGAAATCCTCAGTAGTAAGGTACAACGCGCACGTCGGGTTGTCTAGAGCAAATGGGGGAGAAATCACACTCGCCGCGCACGAGGTATTTCTGATCGTGAGTGGGCCACAGTCAGCGCGCGAAGAGGTCAAAAAACGGCTGAACCTCGTCACTGCTCTCTCAAAAACTCTGGGATGGGCGTTTCCTGGTTTCCCGGTTAGAGTAAGGGTTTATGTCTGGAATTGATCCCAAGCCCCGTTCACGAGCTGTGACCGACGGTATTGAAGCCACCACGGCAAGGGGAATGCTTCGTGCTGTCGGAATGGGTGATGACGATTGGGACAAGCCCCAGGTCGGAATCGCCAGCTCATGGAATGAAATTA
>CAZPBS010000090.1:0-3291 GCA_964584925.1 uncultured Microbacteriaceae bacterium | reverse complement strand
GAGTGTCATCTTCGACGATGCCAATGCGAATGACCATGTCTGATGGTACCGCGAGACGCGATTCAAGTTCATTCTGCGCCACGTTCGGTAACGCTAAAGCTGCTGATGCTCCGCCGGAGCAGCGGGATGGGGATTAGGGCAACTCTCCCGGAGCCCAGATGTTGATCATTTCCTTGATGTAGTTACTCGGAGCGCCATCGGAAACTTGTGCGCTAACCGGAATGCCGCTGTAGGTCGAATATGGTGCGGGCGTGGTGTCCAGCACGTCTGTCCACAATTCGGTGGCAAAGAGTCCATATTTTTGAGGTAAAACTCGGGTTTTTTCGGCCTGGTAGGGTCTCCCTCCCGAGGCAATTTGACCTACCAGTTCGCCGGCAAGGTTCACAACGGCACTACCACTGGCTCCCTTTTGGGCGGGGAGGTTGTAGGACTGAGCTGTTCGGGTGAAGTAATCAGCCCCCAAGAAGGACCCGACTCCGGTCACCCAGGGTCCAGTCCTCGTCATCGTGGCAGGATGTCCGACGGTGATGAGGGGCTCCCAGGGCGTCAAGGTCGATGAATCGGCGAATGTGAGAGGTTCCAGCTTCATCGCGTAGCTGGTTCGCAGCAGTGCAACATCGCCTCGTTCAACGCCTGTGAGAATTCCCTCTCCCAGGGGGACCCCCTGGTAGACCTCGTCATATCTCTCATTCAATTCAGCCTCACCATCCAACGAGGTTTTTCCCACAAGCTCTGCTTCCACGTCCTGACCGTAGAAGGTGCGGAAGGTAGTTTTGGAGCCAATAGACAAACTCGCGACACAGTGGTCATTGGTCACGATGAGATTTTCTGTCACGGCAAAGCCGGTGCAGAGACAGGGAACATCAAAGTTTTTGTTGAGCCGGTTTTCATCACACGTGGGGCATCCGGTCTCCCTAATGAACGCGACGGTGGCCTGCTTTGCAATATCGATGGCCCGAGAATTCATCTCGGAAAGTGGGAACCCTGAGACGGTGAAATCCTCACCGAAGAGCGGGACTTCATAGCGGCTAAAACTTTCCAGAGAAACCGCTGGGCGAATGGTGTCGCCAGAGCTACTTGGGGCGGGCTGGGAGTTCACCGACGGATCGAGCTCACGCAACGTGCTGATGAGCTGGGAAGTGACAGGTGCTCCGACAGTCAGCTTGGAGCTGTCAGCGTAGTAGCGGGGGAGCGGGCCCAACGTATTTTGGGTGGTGCTTACCTTGTTTGCCGGACAAAACGTCCCGCCTTGGTCGTAGGTCTGCATTTCCACCGTGGCGATAACGGCCCCGGAAGCATCGACGATCGGGCCGCCATTGCTTGCTCGGTCGCTGTAGTGGTCCAGGTAAAGACGTGGTCCATTGACTCCATTGTTTTGCCCACTGGCTGCGCATGTTTGGCCATCACTGGGTGAGACGAACCAACCGCCTTCACCCTGGGCCTTCTGTGGATGGTGAATCGTGGCGGTCTCGCCAACCTCGGATAGATCTGTGGCCGTAAGGCTCAACCAATGCTGATTACTGCCCGCACCTTCCCAAGCCGCCCAGGTGTCAAAAGGTTGTCTTCGGTCCCCGGTCACGGATTTCAATTGGAGAGCCCCCAGACCGGTTGCGTCATCCTTCCACACCACTTCTCCTAGCGCCCATCTGCCATCAAAAAGTTGAACAATGGGGCCCCTGCCGCTTTCAAAATAAGTGTCTGATAGGCCCGTGAGGAACTTCGTTCCATAGCGCTCACAAGCGCCCACCCCATCCTCGCTCGGCGGAATACGAATCAGGGCGTTATCAAGATTTTGATCTCTCGCCTGGTCATCCATTGTGGCTAGTGCTCCCACAGAAGTCAGGATCAGAGAATCGCTGACAAAAAAACCAGTCCCCGGGGCCGTGGCATGGAATACCGGCTCGTCAAAAAACTGCTCGGTAGCCTGATGCATGCACCAATCTCCAAAGACCACCACGGCGCTGGGAGATGCCCTATGGCCCACTTGCTCGATGGCCGAAAGATTTTGGGGCCTCGCCGAGGGAGCAATACTTTCTAGCTCCTCGCGAGCCCAAGAGACCTTCGCAGGGGACATAAAACCCTCTTCAATGGAGCCGTCCATGAACCCCGGCAGCTTGGTCGCGATGCTAAAACAGCCAAAATTCCCACACACTTGTTCCTGCGTTACCGAAGCCACTGAGGCCTCAAGAGGACCTGGATCTATGGACCCAGATCGCAGAGCGCCTAACGAACCACCGGGATTGAGAAAGTAGTTATTGAAATAATTGAAGAAATCAAGAAATTCAAAACTAGTCAGGTCTGCCGCCGCGTTGAGATGGGAGTGGCATACTTCTGCCATAGCTGGCATAGCGACAGGTTGCTCGGTAACTGCAGATTCGAAGACATACAGAGGGAAGCCGTCCTCGGCGTAGGAATGACCCACTAACTTGTTGACGCCCTCGGCCTCCATACACAACGAGAATTCGTCCAATTCTGTGGGTTTGAGTCCGGAGGAGATTTCAGGAGCTGGGCTACAAGACACCAGGAGAGTCCCCACCAAAAACGCCCCTATAACTCCGAATGCGTTCCGCGCAAAGGTTGGGAATGACGCACTCTGCGTGGTCGTCGAAGGCGAACCATGCGGCGATTTAAGCGACTCTCGCATATTTTCTCGGCTTTCGATACTGGCCCCACTTGCCGAACGGATGATAAGCTACTATATCACGATGCGAGACAGTACGCTAAGGGCCCTCCAGTCGTGAGCCCCTGCTCGGACACTCAGCACCACAAGGTTGCTATCGGACGGAGTCCTTGTCTGCCGAGAACCAGCTCGGGCAGGCCGCCTGATTCCAAACACTGCGTGAGTGCGTCAAAAGATGCGGAGGTGTTTGGGTTTGGCGCTTGCGCTGTCGTTAGATCTTGAGCGGGCGTGCACCCAGCAAGGAGAAAAACGCCGACCAGTGCGCCGGCCATAGTGTGTCGAAGCATGTCGTCGACCGCCCTTTCGCTCACCCGCGTGGAGAGAATGTTAAGGCAACATATGAGTTCATAGCTCGGGACTGCGTTCTACGAACCTGCTCCCGGAGAAAACCGAGCTCAGCGCAGACAGAATGCTGCGCTTGGCCCAGCATGGAGATTGCCTGAGCCGAGGGCGTTTGCCTCGCCGGCATCGGCGTCAACAGGTGTGACACGACACAGATGTTAATTCAGCTCTACAAAACGTAAAGTTGCGCTATCTTAACATTCATGCGTCTAGTAAGAGTAGCCCTAACCTTTGTAATCACTCTCGCGGTGTTGGCTGGTGGAGCCGTC
>CAZPBS010000089.1:0-3366 GCA_964584925.1 uncultured Microbacteriaceae bacterium | reverse complement strand
CGCTCTGCGGTTCCGACAGGAACTGTCGATTTACCGACAACAAGGTCGCCCTCTGACAGGTAAGGAGTGAGCCCCTCAACGGCACTGTTGACATAGGTCATATCCGCAGAACCATCCGCTGATTGCGGGGTTCCTACGGCGACAAAGTGAACGGTGGCTCCCCCTGCTGCAGACATGTCGGTCGTGAAGGTGAGGCGTGGCGCATTCTTCTGCAAGAGTGCATCAAATCCAGGCTCATGAAAGGGTGCGATGCCCTGTTGTAGCGACTCGATGCGCGCTGGGTCAACGTCAATGCCGATGACGTCGTGACCGAGTTCTGCCATTGATGCTGCGTGAACAGCACCCAAATAGCCACAGCCAATGACAGAGATTTTCACATCAGCAACCTTACGCGAGGCTCGTTAGGCCCGAGGCAGAAAACCGACGGCTGTGTGAACTTTCGCGAGGGTGCGATTCGCTCTCTCTTCGGCCTTCTCGGCACCTCGTGCCAGCATGCGATCAAGCTCTGCCGGGTCTGCCAGCAATTCATGAGTAGTGGTTCGGATTGGCTCTAGTAACTCCACCACAGCCTCGGCGACGGTGGACTTGAGGTTTCCATACCCCAAGCCTTGGAATTCCGCCTCCAGCGCGGGCATCCCTTTGCCGGTCGCTAGCGAGGCGAGAGTCAGCAGGTTGGACACTCCAGGCTTGTTGACTGCATCGAAGCGGATTTCGGTGTCGGTGTCCGTCACTGCGGACTTGATTTTCTTGGTGATGACTGCTGGCTCATCGAGAAGCCACAGAATCCCCTGGGGAGCCTCACCAGACTTGGACATCTTGGACTCAGGGTTTTGGAGGTCATAGATTTTGGCTGCTGCGTCCATGATCTTGACCTCTGGAACCACGAAGGTCTCACCAAATCGTTGATTGAAACGCTCAGCGATGTTCCGCGTCAGCTCAATATGTTGGCGTTGGTCTTCTCCGACAGGAACCACAGTGGCGTCATAGAGCAGGATGTCTGCTGCTTGAAGAATGGGGTAGGTGAAGAGTCCCACGGTTGAGTTGTCCGAGCCTTGTTTCTGGGACTTGTCTTTGAACTGCGTCATACGACTCGCTTCACCAAAGCTGGTGACGGTGTTCAAGATCCAGGCGAGCTCAGAGTGAGCAGGCACATGTGACTGGACAAACAGAGTGGACTTCTCGGGGTCGATTCCGCACGCAATGTATTGAGCGGCGGTCTTTCTGGTCGTCGCAGCCAAAGTCTTGGGATCCTGGGGGACAGTGATCGCGTGGAGATCTACAACACAGAACACCGCATCGTGGGTGTTTTGCATCTCAATCCACTGCAGCAATGCCCCTGCGTAATTTCCAAAGTGCAGGGAGTCCGCGGAGGGCTGCATGCCAGAAAACAGCCGGGGAGTGGTCATGGGTAGTTAGCGTAACGGACTAGATGTCGTAGTCAGCGATGACGGGCGCGTGATCTGACCACCTGGTGTCATAGCTGGGAGCGCGGTCAATCCGGTAGTCCGTGACCGTGGCCGCCAATGGCGCATTGGCGAGGTGGTAATCGATACGCCATCCAGTGTCGTTATCGAACGCTTTGCCCCTCCAACTCCACCAGCTGTAGGGGCCCTCAACTTCACCGTGGACCTTGCGACCCACATCCACAAATCGACCTTCGGTTCCTAGGTTGTAGTCCTCGGAATCCTCGTGGCCAATCCAGGTATCAAAGTAGGCGCGCTCCTCGGGAAGGAATCCCGAGTTCTTGAGGTTGCCTTTCCAATTGCGGATATCGAGCCAGCGATGGCCCACATTGAGGTCTCCCACGACCACGGTGGGGCGCTCGCTGGCACCAAGCTTTGCCATGCGTTTCGTCATGATCTCCAGGAATTCATACTTGGCATCTTGTTTTGGAGTCCCAGCTTCACCGGAGTGCACATAGCAACTGACAATGGTGAACGGATTACCCGCAGGAGTCGTGATGTCGACTTCCACCCAACGACCGGCAGTGTCGACAGATTTCGGACCAAAATCCACGCGCACATCGTCGTGACTCACCTTGGTAGCAATAGCCACCCCCGCTCGACCTTTTTGGGAGGCCGCATCGTGGGCGATAACCCAGTCATCACCGAGCAACGCTTCGAGGTCTTCACGTTCTGCTCGGACTTCTTGAAGTGCCAAGACATCGACTTCAGATGTTTCCAACCAGGGCTGCATGCCTTTGCGAAAGGCAGCGCGAACACCATTGACGTTGACGCTCGCCACCCGCACCATTGCTGTACTTACGGGCGACCGCGGAGGACAGCCTGCTTGACCTCGGCGATGGCTTTGGTCACCTCGATACCTCGAGGGCACGCTTCGGTGCAGTTGAAGGTAGTGCGGCACCGCCACACACCTTCTTTATCATTCAGGATGTCCAAGCGGACCTGAGCGCCTTCATCACGGGAGTCAAAGATGAAGCGGTGAGCATTCACGATGGCGGCAGGACCAAAGTACTGACCATCCGTCCAGAACACAGGGCAGCTGGATGTGCACGCAGCACAGAGGATGCACTTGGTGGTGTCATCGAATCGCGCACGGTCCTCCGGTGACTGCAGGCGTTCCTTGTCAGGCTTGGAGGATGCAATCAGGAAGGGCTGGACCTGGCGGTAGGACTCGAAGAAAGGCTCCATGTCAACGATGAGGTCCTTCTCCAAGGGCAGACCCTTGATGGCCTCAACATAGATGGGCTGCGAGATATCGAGATCCTTGATCAGGGTCTTGCACGCAAGGCGGTTTCGACCATTGATTCGCATAGCGTCAGACCCACAGATTCCGTGAGCGCAGCTACGGCGGAAGCTCAGGGTGCCATCGATGTCCCACTTGATCTTGTGAAGACCATCCAGTACACGGTCCGTGGCATACATCTCGACATCGAAGTCTTCCCAATAAGGCTCAGCGTCCTTCTCGGGGTCAAACCGACGAACAATGAACGTCACAGTGAAGGACGGGATCTCCGCAATCTCGGTGGAAGGGCCAGCTGTTTGGGTAGCCATTAGTACTTCCTTTCCATCGGTGGGTAGTTCGTAATCACGACAGGTTTCCAATCGATCGCAATGTGGTCCTCCACATTGGGCGAGGTGGGGTCTCCCGTGAGATAGGCCATGGTGTGGACGAGATACTTCTCATCGTTGCGGTCAGGGTAGTCATCGCGCATGTGACCACCGCGACTTTCCTTCCGCTCCAGAGCCGACGCAACAACCACCTCGGCAATGTCGAGTAGGAAGCCCAGCTCGATTGCCTCAAGTAGGTCAGTGTTGAAGCGCTTGCCACGGTCGTGGATCCCGATGTTCTTGTAGCGCTCGCGAAGCGAGTGAATGGTCTTCGCAACGCTTCGAAGTGATTCAT
>CAZPBS010000088.1:0-3628 GCA_964584925.1 uncultured Microbacteriaceae bacterium | reverse complement strand
AGTGCGAGGTCTGCGGTGGAGGAGTTGGGTCAGCCTGGAACCTGGCTCCTGCTCCTCCCTGCCCACTACATCGCGGGAGTCCAAGTGATTGCTCGTTCTCTCGTGAGTGGGACCACCCCAGTGGTCTTACACCCGGAACCTTTTTCGACCGTGGCGATGGCGTCGAAAGCCCAGGAGCTGCTCGGTGCTGGGACCCCCCTTTACACCTCCGTCGTTCCCGCCCAATTGCAGCGCATCCTCGATGATGCACCGGCGATGACGAAGCTGCATGAGCTGATGCAGAACTTTGAGCGCATTTTGGTGGGAGGCCAAGCCATCCCCGAGAGCCTTCTCGAGCGCTCCGCCGCGGCCGGATATCGGGTGACCAGGACGTATGGGTCTTCGGAGACGGCGGGCGGTTGTGTGTGGGATGGACGAGCTGTCGGAGACACTCAGATTGCCGAGTTTGAGGGGCGGATTGCGATCGCTGGCCCCACCCTCGCCCACTCCTACCTCGAAGATCCCGAGCGAACGGCTCGTAGTTTTGTCACTCGGGAGGGAACCCGCTGGTATCTGAGCGATGACGCCGGTGTCGTCGATGAGCACGGGGTGCTCACCATCCAGGGGCGACTCGATGATGTCATCGTCTCCGGTGGAGTCAAAGTGGCCCTAGGTCGCATTGAGCGCTGGGTGCAGAGCGATTTCCATACCCCCGATGCGATCGTGGTCGCCTGCGAACACGAGACCTGGGGTCATGTTCCCGTCGTCGTCACCACGAGGGATCTTGATTTGACCGCACTGCGCCTTGGTGTTGGTGCAGCTCTTGGCCCAGAGGCAAGACCTGATCGTGTGGTGAAGGTGTCAGACATTCCACTCTTGCCGTCGGGGAAGCCCGACCGCTTGGCTCTCACCGCGAGAGTGAAGGCGGGGCGCCCATGACATCACCGGCGTTATGGATACAAGGGGCAAGGCTTCGCACCCTGCCCTTAGCTCTTGCTCCTGTGCTGCTCGGGACTGGGTCCGCGGTGTTGGCGGGAGCGTTTGATGCACTGTTGTTTGTCCTCGCCCTGCTGGTGGCAGTGGCACTGCAGGTCGGGGTGAACTACGCCAATGACTATTCCGATGGTGTGCGAGGAACCGATGACGTTCGAGTAGGCCCTGCCCGCTTGACCGGGTCCGGTGCTGTGGACGCGCACCTGGTCAAGCGAGCAGCGTTCATCTCGTTCGGTGTGGCACTGGGAGCTGGTGCGCTCGTCATTGTGCTCACTGGACTGTGGTGGTTTGCCCTGGTCGGAGGTCTCGCCGTGGTCGCCGCCTGGCTTTACACCGGAGGACCCAAGCCCTATGGCTATGCCGGGCTGGGCGAAGTGGTCGTGTTTGTGTTCTTTGGTCTGGTCGCCACGACCGGAACAGCGGCGATCATGATCGGCGAGATTCCGGCGGAGTCCTGGCTGACCGGGAGCGCTGCCGGGTTCTTCGCTGCTGCTGTGTTGCTGGTGAACAACATCCGAGATGTCGAGCAGGACACCCAGGCCGGGAAGACCACTCTTGCGGTTCGAGTGGGCAGGAAGCCGGCGATCGGAATCCTGATCGCCTTCCTTTTCATGCCCTACCTGATCCTTGCGGCCCTGTCCCTTGTCTTCTTCTTCGCTCCAGTGGTATTCATCACCTCGGTGCTGACCGGAGTGATCATCGTCATCGTGGTGGTGGCGAAAACTCCCCGAGAGCTCATTACCGCTCTCGGTCTGATGACCATGAACGCGCTGCTCTATGCGATGGGGCTCGCTCTAGCGATCGCCCTCTGAGTCAATCTCGCCATCTTCGATGGCGGAATCCTCATCGGTGTCCTTGGACTTGCTGACACGCTCAGCAAAATCAGCGGCCACCTGGGTGCGAAGTGTGTGGAAGAAGATGTAGGACACGGTGAACGAGATAGCCGTGGCAAAAAGTGCTGATGCCCACCAGATGATGCCCAGCACCATCAGAAGGCTGAAAGTTGCCCCAAAGAGTCCTAAGCGTATGAGGCTGTAGCGAATCCAGGGCGACACCCTCCCAGTCTAGGTGCGTACAATCAGGGACATGGTCCGCTGGATAGTTATTGGGTCGGTCGCCGCGGTGGCCTTCACCGTGTATGCCCTCGTGGACCTCTTCATGACCCAAAACCCCAGGGTTCGGGCCTTCCCCAAGGCGGTGTGGATTGCCGTCGTGGTGGCGTTGCCCATCATCGGGCCCATCCTCTGGCTCGTGGTCGGTAAAGCCCGCAAAGGACCCACTCAGCGTCGCACCGTGGGTCGCGCCCCCGATGATGACCCCGGTTTCCTCGGCTCCATCGACACCGAGTCCTCGGATGAGCGCATTCGACGGCTCGAAGAAGAACTTCGGAAGCTCGATGAAGAAGACAACCCTCCTGGCGGGGACACCGAGGGCGACCAGGACACCCCACCGAAATCCTCATGAGTCACTCTCCGGCCACCCTGTGGTCGAGAGCATTCCTCGGTGAGCTTTATTCCTGGGGTGTGAGGGACGTTGTTCTCTCTCCGGGGGCTCGCTCTCAAGCCCTGGCGCTTGCCGCCTTGGAGTGGGAGCGCACCACCGAAGGTGAGCTTCGCGTCCACGTCGTCATCGATGAGCGCAGTGCTGCGTTTCGGGCACTCGGCATTGCCGCTGAGTCTGGGGTCCCAGCGGTGTGTGTCTCCACCTCGGGATCAGCGCCTGGCAACTATCTCCCCGCCGTTATGGAAGCCCACCATGCGGGAATCCCCCTGATTGTGGTGAGCGCTGATCGCCCCGAAGAACTTCGCGGAGTCGGAGCGAACCAAACTACGACCCAGGACGGGCTGTTCGGGGTCTTCGCCCCAACCATTGCCGTTCCCACCCCTGACGAGGCGAGCTTGGCGGGTGTTGCTGGCGTTGCCAGTGACGTGATGCGCATTGCTCTCGGTGACAAACGCCCCGTCCACGTCAATGTCGGGTTCCGCGAACCACTGAGTGCCACAGTCCCCGACGAGCTGGTCATCCCGAAATCCCAGATGCTCGAAGAATCAAGCCCCACAAACACTGTGACACTGGATCCAGAACCGAACACGCTTGTAATCGCCGGTCACGGAGCGGGTCCCGCGGCCGAGGCCTTCGCCGTCGAGATTGGAGCTCCCCTGATCGCGGAAGCGGTCAGCGGAGCTCGCTTTGGGCCACACCTGGTCGTGGACTACCGGAACATGGTGAGTGAGGATGCCGCTCACATCACGAGAGTGATCACCTGGGGTAGGCCCACTCTGTCCCGAGAGGTGTGGTCCCTGCTCTCTGATGCGTCTCGTCAGCACTATGTGGTGAGGGGGAGTGCCGCAGAGCTTCCCAACCCCAGTGGGTCAGCGGTGATCGTTGATGAGATTGCTGTCTCCCGCCCGGCAACGAAAGAGGAAACCGCGCTGTGGGTGAAGCCATGGGTGATGGCGGGGCGTGAGCGTCATGCAGAGGTCCTGGGACAGATCCTCCCGCAGGCTCCCGATCTTGAATCCTTGAGCGCCAGTGACCCCGCGAGCAGGAGCGCTTTTGCAAAGCAGGAGATGGCTGTGCTTCGCAGACCTGTCACGAGGGAAAGTCTCGCCCTGGCGATGTGGGAGGCGACCTGGCCTCATGACCGTTTGGTTCT
>CAZPBS010000087.1:0-3652 GCA_964584925.1 uncultured Microbacteriaceae bacterium | reverse complement strand
CTCGATCCGGGCTGCTCTTTGTCGGTGGGTTCGACCACGCGCCGAACGGCGACGCCGTGGAGTACATGGTGACCGACATCATGCCGCTGCTGATCAGGGAAATCCCTGACATCCACCTCACCGTCGTAGGCAGCAATCCGAGTGATCGCATCCGTGCGCTCGCCGGAGAACACGTCACCATCGCCGGGTGGGTCGCCGACCTCGATCCGATCTACGCATCAACGCGGGTCGTTGTCGCACCACTGCGTTACGGCGCCGGCGTGAAGGGTAAGGTTGGACAGGCACTTGCGATGGGGGTACCCATGGTCACCACGAGTATCGGTAATGACGGCATGATGCTCGAACCGGGCCGCGACATCGAGATCGCTGACAACGCCGAGTTCTTCGCGGAGCGAGTCATCGGCCTCTATCACAACCGTGACGCTTGGGAGACGATGTCGACTCAGGGGCTGCGGCGCATCAATGACCTCTTCGGTCCACGAGCAACGCGACGAAAAGTTGATGTCCTGTTTGAGATGCTAGAGCCGCCAGAAGGGGCAGCTGACGTCACTGCGTGATCGCAGTCGCTTTATGGACCCGCCGACATTGCACACCAGCCATAAGAGATGTTCTTAAACCGGAGCACTTGGCAGATCTCAAAGTTCCATCCACGCGTCGAGAATTTATCAAGGTCCACTGTCTCCCCGGGGTTGTAGATCAGAGTAGCGAAGTCGCGACCCACCTGATCGGGCCGTTTGGGAGACAGCTGCCATTGAATATCAGTTCTCCCTGTCACCGGAGCGGCTGAGGTAGTCCCAGAGCCATAAAGAAAAACCATCGAATCTGCCGGCAAGAGATTACTGAGCAGCCGAGCTTCTTCCTCATCCAACAGAGTTCCAAAACCCTCATATGAACGAAGGCCGGGCGCGCGAAACCAGGTACCCGTATCAAACACCGGCAACAAGACGATCGCGGAGACTGAGAACAACATCACTTCCCTCCACAGTCGTTTTCCTCGGTTGACCCCTATCACACATCCGACTGCAATCGGTAGCAGAGCGATGCTCGGACTCGCGTATCGCACATAACCCATCGATGCCTGTACCAAAATCACAGATCCACCAATCGCCAGCGAAGCGAGGAGCATCCTGCGCTCAACCGATGTCCACTGGGAATGAATAAGCATCATTATTCCCGCAACGGCGCTAAAAGCGACAAGTACTATTCGAGAATTATCGAGGTAGAGAACTTCCCAGTCAGAGAGCGATATCGGAGCTCGAGAATTGCCCGACATGAGAAGCTGTCGGATTAAATGACCCAGTGGGGGCGGCCTAAAGCGGGGATCAGCTGAATCAGACTCACGGATGTACCAAGTTAAAATCGCAATACCGCTTACGAGGAAAGTGGTGCTAATTCGGCTTGAGTTCAGCCACTGCATATTGGATCGATCGGTCCCACTCCGACCGATACACCATCGAATAGCTATAAGCAGCCCGAGGGAAATGATGCCAACACGAAAAGTTGAAAAGAGGTGTCCCCAGACCCATATCTGCGACCAAGTCGCGCTTCTTGCCGCGAACAGCAACGACTGCAGAAGTGACCCAAACCACAACACGCCGATGGCACCAATCAGAACTCGGACTCGTTGGACCCCTTTGAGGCCAATCGCAAAGGCCATGCCGAAGACCAGAGCGGGCAGCAGGGCCGAAACCTTCAGCAAGGGTGCGAAGCCGAGTAGCAGGCCGATACCGAGGCCGGCCTTTTCGTTCTTTAAGAACAATCTCACGCTTAGGCCAAGAAACAGGGCGGCGAAAAGATGCCCTGTCTCTCGACCAATATGCATTAACACCAAAGGAGACAAAATGCTTGTCCAAGCGAGAACCGCAGTTCCTGTCTTACTCAATTGACTCGCGGACAGTCGGATAGTTCGATAAATTATCGGAACAATTAATCCATGGACGGCCCCCAAAATTGCAGGGCCCAGCCACCACAAGCGTTGTTCCAGTAGGAGGGCAATCGCCGCGTCGTGGAGCCAAGAGCGAGTGAGAAGAGAGGCAACCGAGCCATACAGGCCATCCGCTCCAGAGATCATTACCCATCCCGCCATCCAACGGAGATTGACCAAATCAAACCCGCTGAGTGGACCCACTAGTACACTTAAGAAAGCACCGAAGACCGGAGGGATATACCAGACAAACCAGCGTCGCAATACGTCAAGAAAAACATGTCTTTCCTGACTCCTTGTCATTTCCCGTAGGTGTTTCATGAACTCTCTACCGAGATAAACATTTCAAGTACTCGAAGGCACGAAGCACGAAGGTCGGGTCCTTGGTCAAGGGCAAATGGTGATGGGGGTACTTTGCAGCGGAGGAAAATCTCCTGAACCGGCTCACCATCGAGCGCAACTGTCATGAGCTCGAGGCCTGCCACCTCAAGAGTCACTTCGTCAATTGAGCTCTCCAAAGCGACGCGGATCGTGGGTGACCCGTCAAACGGAATTGCAGATAAGAGAATGGCTGCGCTAACTGGCTCAGAATCATCGGCATCAAACCGAAGTACTGCAAAATCCTCACTCATCAGCGCACCCTGAGAGTCTGGATGATGGAATCCGGTTTGAAGAAACCAAGCCCCAGGTGATCCAATAGAGAAGGGCGCCGAAAGTTCATCAATCTTCAACTTTTGATGCAACTGCAACATAGTCGATTCGGTATCAAGTGGATCCGGAGCATCTCTGCCCGCTCGCACCCCAACTAGCAGATTGAGAAGGACTAAGCCCAAAAAGAAGCCCACCCCAACGTGAACTTTCGTGGTCTTGTAGCTACGGCTCACGGAAGAACCCTCACCCATTGCAGCTTCACGCAAAGATCGCGAATATCACGGCCCAAATCAACCTGGGCGCCGACAATCCGACACGAGACATCAACCTGCTGCGCCCGCCCATCACTGAGAGCAACCAACGCTACGTCAACTTCTCCTCTCGTGAGCAGGTCCGTGTTGCGATCGACTCCACCTGCCGAGAACTGAATAGTCGTTTCAGTCGGAAGGCTGGAGATACCTATCTCAAGCGCGGGGCGTTTCCCTCCGTCGAGCAGCTCGAACTCTATAGTTCCGAGCCCTTGAAGAAGCCAGATGCCATCTTTTTCAAATGCGCTGAATGCGCCTCCAAAGTCTGGCTTAATGAGAGTTTCGGCGGTGAGTTGGTAAGTTTGACCAGTCTTCAAAAGAGGCGCGGGGCTGGCGTCGCGTTCCATGATCCGGTCGTGAATGAGGTCAGGTTGCACTGCGAGTCCAACGAGCAGGATCGCGGAAAAAATGGCGCCGCCCGTAAACAGAAGATTGATCCAAGTTGGGTGTGACGTCTGCTCAACCATCGATTGGACCGTAGCCTGCCGAGTGTGGAAGGCGGCAGAAAAGTCATCCAACTCGCGTCTCGGGTCTACGTTGACCGACCGAGTAACTCCGGCGCCTACCCGTCGGGCAACTCGCTACTGATCACCGGCTCCTCCGAGACGGTGATCATCGACCCATCGGTCACCATCGCCGCAGCCGGCGGGGTCGGGTTGCCGGTCGACGCCGTCATCAACAGCCACGCCCACGAGGACCATATGGCGGGCAACTCGACCTTTCCCGATGCCCGGGTTCACATCCATGCCGACGACCTCTATGGCGCGCA
>CAZPBS010000086.1:0-3690 GCA_964584925.1 uncultured Microbacteriaceae bacterium | reverse complement strand
CGTTTCGAGGGCTTTAATGCTGGAATTCTCGGTTGGACCTCGAAGCCTCGCGCCGATTGGCTCCCGGCTCTTGCCTCACTGCCCGAGAAGAGGTTCAGCTCTGAGCAGTATCTCTTCAACACCCTCTACAAGGAGTCTGCTCACCCCATCGACGTCAAGTTCAACTTCCTTTCCAGTTGGCATGCTCACAGAAAAGAGATGGAACGCTCTTCGATCATCCATTACTCCGGACCCATCAAACCCTGGCACCTGGCTCGGCGACACCGTAGCGCGTGGAAGAGAATTAACCCTAGCTGGGATTACTGGTTTGAGGCGGAGAAAAGTCTGCTCGCAGAGATTAGGAACACGTGTCTCGAGTCCTCACTCGTGGCTCTCCGTCAGAAGGCGCTCTTCAGTGGAAGATTACATACCGGCAAGGGCGCCCTCGCTGGGTGGGTGATGAGGTTTCTCGCTGTCGCCGGCCCCTTCGGTGACCCTCTTGTGTGGATTCTCGCGAGGCGAGCAACAATATGACCTCCGTCTCAGTCATTCATTACACCGGAGCAACAGCCAAGAGCTTGTCGGTTGTCGCCTCTGTGGTCGCAGACTTGCGAGATGCCGGCGAAGAGGTGTCTGTTGTGGACCTCTCCCCGACAACGACGATTAGGCAAGGCTTCCCACCCGCTCTTCTCGCTCGGATGTTTGGGCACAGAGTCAAGGAGAATGCTTTCGGAGATGTCCTCCACAAACTTGGAGCTGACTACTGCCTGCTGCCAGCAACTGGTAATAATCAAGCCGTCTCTCAAGACCACGCGGGGCCACTCCAGGTCGCGATCAAGTCAGAGCTTCTGACCTACTTTAGGCTCGATGACATCCCCCATACCCGGGAAGCTCAAACCCTGAGAACATTGCTGGAGAGCAATGCGATTCAGACGTACTGGTCTCTGCAGGAACTATGGACCCTTCACAGACCTGATGAGGTTCTCGTCCCGAACGGCCGCACATCGCGTCAAAAAGCGGCTCGCTTGGTGGCGGAGTCACTCGGTATTCCTGTCCGACTGTATGAAAACGGGCGGGCCCAGAAGGACTCTTATTATCTGGGTTCCACCCAGCCACACGACCGCCTTGCTTCACAGGCAGAAGTCATTTCACTAACCTCAACGCTCTCAGGTGACGAGATTCAACAATTAGCTGCGAGATGGCTCAAGTCCCGGATGTCAGGCTCTGAGGGAACCAACAGCTTCTCGGGTGCCTGGGATTCTCACCAACAAGCGAACACATCCAACTCTCGACCCACTGCTGTTTTTTTCGCCTCCTCGTTTGACGAATTCCTGGCGTTTGGGCCCATGTGGACGATCGATGAGTGGCCAAGCCAATTTCACGCCTTCGACATGATCATGACAAGTCTGGAGAGACGGGGCATAGATTTGGTTTTGCGACTCCATCCCAATCTCGCCTCAAAAAGCAGAGGTTACTTCCTCAGGGAAGTATCAGAGATTCTTGAACTGCAGAGGAAACACCCCTCGTTGACAGTCCATTGGCACAATTCGCCGGTGAATTCCTACCAGCTGGTCTCTGACGCCAATTACGTCATTGTGGAGCGTTCAACAATCGGCCTCGAAGCAAGTCTTATGGGCAAACCTGTCTGGGCCACACAGGCCACGCAGTGGGATCAGGTAGCGGACGTGCGACAGCTCCTCAAGCCCTCAGAAGTGTCTGAGGAATCACTCGAGCCGTGGAAGTCGTCACCGGAGGGCGCCAAGCGGTTTGTTGCCTACTGGATGATTCAAGAACACCCTCTTCGCTATCGGGCGAGTGATTGGGCTTCATGGGACCCTGAGAACGCACCTGCGACCATGAAAGCTCTTCAATTAGCCCTCCCTAATTCGTGGAGACACAAAGCCCGACTTATCAGCCTTGAATGGAGCAAGTGGAGAAACAGTAGGTTTCGGGCTCCTGTCTCCAGAGCACATCAGCAGTAGGGTGATTCTCGTGGCTGACGTTTCGCAGAATCCATCGACACCTTCAACTAGTGAGCGCATCTCTGATTACAAGGCGCGCTTCAACGAGGCAGTCGTGGAAAGCAACGCTCTCTCGCAGGAAAAGCAACACGCAAAGGGGAAGAAGACTGCTCGCGAGCGGGTTAACGAGCTCCTTGATAAGGGCTCTTTCGTCGAATTGGATGAGTTCGTTCGTCATCGAACGGGTGCCTTCGGAATGGACCACAAGCGCCCCTACGGAGACGCCGTCATCACAGGACTGGGGACAATTCATGGACGTCAGGTCGCAGTCTTCAGCCAGGACTTCACGGTATTTGGAGGGTCTTTGGGTGAAGTTGCGGGCAACAAAATCATCAAGGTTATGGATTTTGCCATTGAAACTAAGGTGCCCATCATCGGGATTTTGGATTCAGGAGGAGCGAGAATCCAGGAAGGTGTTATCGCCCTCGGAAAATATGGAGAAATCTTCAAGCGAAATACCAAAGCCTCGGGTGTCATCCCGCAGATTTCGATTGTCTGCGGGCCTGCGGCAGGCGGAGCGGTTTACTCTCCGGCCCTTACCGATTTCGTGATCATGGTCGACAAGACCAGCCAGATGTTTGTCACGGGCCCTGACGTCATTAAGGCAGTGACCGGTGAAGATGTCGGTATGGAGGAGCTGGGGGGAGCATTAACCCACAATAAAGTTTCTGGAGTCGCTCACTACCTCGCCAACGACGAAGATGATGCCTTCGATTACGCACGAGTTCTTCTGTCGTATCTGCCCGACAACTTCAGTGCTGAAGGACCCGAATACGCAGCGGAAACAGATCTAGAAATAACCGATCGAGACCGTCGGATGAACGAGATCATCCCGGATAGCGCTTCTGTTCCGTACGACGTCACCACCATCATTGAGGGCATCGTTGATCCCGGTTCTTTCCTGGAGATTCAGCCTTTGTTCGCGCCTAACATAGTTATCGGTTTCGGTCGAGTGGAGGGCCGATCCGTTGGGATTATCGCAAGCCAACCCAATCAGATGGCAGGGACGCTCAACATTGACGCTGGAGAAAAGGCAGCTCGATTCGTCCGATTTCTAGATGCTTTTGGTATCCCCATCATCACCTTGGTCGATGTTCCGGGTTACCTTCCCGGCACAGACCAAGAATGGACCGGGGTCATTCGCCGTGGCGCAAAGCTGCTTTATGCCTACGCCGAGGCAAGCGTTCCTTTGATCACCATCATCACCAGGAAGGCTTACGGTGGCGCCTACATCGTGATGGGCTCTAAGCAACTTGGTGCAGACCTGAACTTTGCGTGGCCCACGGCAGAAATTGCGGTCATGGGGGGCCAAGGGGCTGTGAATATTCTTTACCGCAACGATCTCAAGAAAGCGGAGGAGGCTGGGGAAGACGTAAACGCTGTTCGAGCCCAGCTTGCTAGCGAATACACCTACAACGTCGCAAGCCCTTTTCTCGCCGCTGAGCGCGGTGAAATCGATGGCGTCATTGAGCCAGCAGCAACCCGTAGCGTCATCGTCAAAGGTCTTCGAGCCTTGAGGTCTAAGTCGCCGAAATCTCCCGAAGGTAAACACGGCAATATTCCGTTGTGACGTTCCAACACCAACCGTGGGTGTCTTTCATCGGGTCGCACTGAAGACAGAGTCAACATTGCGCCTAAACTCTCGGTGTGGAAGCCATCTCAAAACTTCTCATCGCCAACCGCGGTGAAA
>CAZPBS010000085.1:0-3774 GCA_964584925.1 uncultured Microbacteriaceae bacterium | reverse complement strand
AAATCATCCCAGAGCGTCATGCCCTAAGGCTATCCAAGGAGGTCTGACACCTTGGTGATGATGCTCTGGTGGATCTCTTCGATCGGCAGTTCACCATTGACCACCAAGAAACGCTCGGGCTCTGCTGCGGCTAGCGAGAGGTAGCTCTCTCGAACCCGGGTGTGGAAATCTTCCGCCTCGGCTTCAAGCCGGTCGTACTCTCGCTCGGTTTGAGCTTGACGCGCTTTTGCGACAGAGGCTGGAACATCGAGCAACACCGTGAGATGTGGCATGAGGCGCTCCGTTGCCCAGAGTGAGAGTTCACGAACTTCCTCTGGGTCCAACACCCGACCTGCACCTTGGTAGGCGACTGAGGAGTCCAGGTAGCGATCTTGGACCACCACCTCACCGCGCTCCAGTGCTGGGCGAACAAGACTGTGGATGTGGTGGGAGCGATCCGCCGCATACAGCAGTGCTTCCGCACGAGGAGCGATGAAGCCTTTGCGGTGCAACACAATATTGCGAAGCTCAACACCGAGGTCGGTGCCCCCGGGCTCTCTGGTCAAGACGACCGTCTGGCCTTGAGCTTCGAGCCACGTCGCCAGAAGGTTGATCTGGGTCGTTTTCCCCGACCCGTCTCCCCCCTCAAAGGTGATGAACAGCCCAGTCATTGTTAGTCCTCGTCTCGAATCTCGACCGTCTTCGGGGTCTTAGACGAAGGATTCCCTGTCTTGGATGCCGGGGCTTTCTTCTTGGCCACCGTTTTTGTCGTCGTCTTCTTCGCCGCAGGCTTCTTCTTGGCGGGGGCTTTCTTCTTTGCTGTCCGCTTGGGGGCAGGCCCCTTGGCGCGCTTGTCCGCGATCAACTGAACGGCCGCCTCGAAATCAAGGTCATCGAGAGACATTCCTCGTGGGACTGTGGCGTTGATCTCGCCATCGGTCACGTAGGGCCCAAAGCGACCATCCTTGAGAAGAATTGGCTTGCCGCTCACGGGATCAGCCTCGAATGTTTTCAGCGCTGACGCTTGACGACGACCGCCGTATTTGGGCTCGGCGTAGCGCTGGAGCGCACCCTCCACATCTATCTCAAAAATCTTCTCTTCGCTATCGAGCGACCGAGTGTCTGTTCCCTTCTTCAGGTAGGGACCGTAGCGACCGTTCTGGGCGGTAATCATCTCGCCAGATTCTGGGTCAACACCAACCTCTCGAGGAAGCGAAAGGAGACGCAAGGCGGTCTCCAGATCGATCGTCTCGATCTCCATTGACTGGAACAGTGATGCTGTCTTCGGTTTGGGCGCAGCCGCCTTCTTCTTTTTGGGCGCGTCCTCGGCGGGAGCCTCTGGCTCGGGCAGAACCTCGGTCACGTAAGGACCAAAACGGCCCTTTTTGGCAACAATGTCGAGACCGGTCGCAGGGTCAACTCCCAACACACGGTCCACCACGGGAGGCTCATCAGCGATTTGTTGGGCCTTCTCGGGAGTGAGCTCATCGGGGGCTAATTCGAGTGGCAAATTGACGTTCTTGACTTCACCAGTGTCCGGATCCGTCACTTCCAGGAATGGACCGTACTTTCCGACCCGGAGGTTGATAGTCGGACTGATCTCAAGAGTGTTCAAGGCTCTCGCATCGATCTCTTCTGTTGCGGCAAGCGCCACCTCTTTGAGGCCTCGGTGCTCGCCATCGCCAAAGTAGAACTTGTGCAACCACTCGCCACGCTGGGTTTCACCGCGGGCGATGCGGTCTAGATCTTCTTCCAGTTGAGCGGTGAAGTCGTAGTCCACGAGGTCGGAGAAGCGCTCCTGGAGGAGACGCGTGACAGGGAATGCGATCCACTGGGGCACAAGAGCCGTTCCACGGCGTACAACATAGTTTCGGTCGATAATCACCTGGATAATCGAGGCATAGGTGGAGGGACGACCGATGCCTTTCTCTTCGAGCGCCTTCACCAAACTCGCTTCGGTGTATCGAGCGGGAGGTTGAGTGTTGTGAGACTTTGCCTCCACGTCCGAAATGGTGACGGGGTCCCCCACGCTGAGCGGAGGCAAAATCGCGTCGGCCTCTTTTTCCGGCTCAGCGGTCTCGTCGTCTTTGCTCTCCTGGTATGCCTGGAGGAATCCTCGTTCACTCAGGATGGTTCCTGATGCGCTCAGAGTAGCTTTCTGGAAACTCACACCCTCCATCGAAGGAAGTGGCTGAGCTTCAATCGTGATCGATACCGTCTCACCCTTGGCGTCCACCATTTGGCTTGCCACCGTGCGCTTCCAGATCAGGTCATACAGCTTGAGTTCATCTGAGCGCAGAACCGAGGCGAGTTCGCTGGGAGTGGCGAAAGTATCCCCTGCAGGACGGACCGCTTCGTGAGCTTCTTGAGAGTTTTTGGACTTGCCTTTATACAGGCGGGGTTCGCTCGGGACCGATCCCGCGCCATAGAGCGCCTGTGCCGCGGCCCTGGCCGCGGTAATGGCCTGCGCGGACAGCGACACCGAGTCGGTACGCATATACGTGATGTGACCGTTCTCATACAGACCCTGGGCGATACTCATCGTCTGTGACGCGGAGTACCGGAGCTTTCGTCCCGCTTCTTGCTGGAGAGTGGAGGTGGTGAACGGCGCTGCGGGCCGTCTCGTGTAAGGCTTCGGCTCCACTTTGGTGACCTTGGGGGATGCCTCCGGTGATTCCAACACGGCGGCAACAGCCTGGGCCTCTGCTTCGCCGAGGAGCACAGCATCTCCCTCGAGCACACCGAGATCACTGAAGTCTCGGCCACTAGCTACTCGACGGTCGTCCAACCTGGTGAGACTGACGGCAAAGCTCTCGCCCGACGCTTTGCGTCCCGTGGCATCAATGTCCGCGTAGGTCGCGGACACAAAAGCGCGGCGTTCCAGTTCGCGATCGACAATCAGCTTGAGGGCTGGGGACTGCACGCGCCCCGCTGATTTGGCTCCGCTGACACGACGCCACAGAACGGGCGACACTTCGAAACCATACAAACGGTCAAGAATTCGGCGAGTTTCTTGGGCGTCCACCAGAGCAACGTCCAAGTCTCTGGTGGAATCTGAGGCCTTCTGAATACTCTCCGGTGTGATCTCGTGGAACACCATGCGGCGGACAGGAACCTTGGGCTTCAGGACCTCCAGGAGGTGCCACGCGATGGCCTCGCCCTCTCGGTCCTCATCTGTCGCAAGCAGGATCTCGGAAGCGTTCTTGGCGGCGCGTTTCAGATCTGCGACCGTCTTCTTGCCTCGATCGGTTGTTACATAGAACGGCTCGAAATCATTCTCAATGTCAATCGCAAATTTTCCTGCGGGGCTCTTCTTCACCTCAGGGGGAAGATCACGAGGGTGCGCGAGGTCACGCACGTGACCCACAGAGGCCATCACCTCATAGTCATCGCCCAAGTACTTACCAATGGTTTTTGCCTTGGCAGGGGACTCGACGATGACGAGCTTCTTCGTGGCGGCCACTCTTCTCCTTGCACCCACACTCATACCCTGGACATTCCGAGGGATTGTGCTGCGTTTCCCATGAGAGGGAAAATCTCAACGGGGCTCACGATACACAACAATTTATTTCTCGCCACTATCCGCGACTCCAGCCCTCGCTGTGGCGAGTGCTGTGTGAATCCCCCTACTCAGCCGACCTTGGACCACCACGGACTGCTCGTGTTCATCGCACAACACCATGGTTGCTCCCGCCTGAACAAGAATTTCTCGGGCCAGTGAACAGGGCTCTCCAGGGGTAACGCCTCGAGAAACATCCGCGGCGGCAAGCGCTGCCGCATCTACCGCATTGCCTA
>CAZPBS010000084.1:0-3939 GCA_964584925.1 uncultured Microbacteriaceae bacterium | reverse complement strand
AGAAGTAGCTTTTCCGTTCTCGAGCCGCTCCATTTGGGAGGTGATGAACAAAGCATCATCCGCCACCGTGCCTAACTCGCCTTGTTCTAGGTCGGCATTGAGTTTTCTGATGTTTTGCCAAGCGGTGTCATAGGTCCATTCGCGCCCGTCATCGTTGACTTGTTGGTAGGTCTCTCTCGGCACGAGTGGCTCGGGGCCTTGGCACCCCGATACGAGCAGCACGAACGCGACCATAGCAAATGCACTGATCCATGCTGGCCAACAGATATTTCGCATAATTTGAGATGCTCGTAGTGAGCCCTAACCCACTACCTCGAGGCGTTGTTCAGTGAGTAGTGCTGAGTACAGCCCTTGTTTCTCGAGCAACTCGGTGTGAGTGCCCGACTCGACTATGCGGCCACCTGACACCACCATGATCCGGTCAGCATTGACAACCGTCGAGAGGCGGTGGGCGATGGCAAGTGTGGTCCGGTTGGCGGACGCTGAGTCCAATGCTGCTTGGACGAGGCGTTCCGATTGGGTGTCGAGCGAACTGGTGGCCTCGTCGAGAATCAGAACCTTGGGATCCTTCAACAGGACGCGAGCAATAGCTATTCGTTGCTTCTCTCCGCCACTCAGGCGGTATCCGCGCTCACCGACAAGGGTGTTGTATCCCTCGGGGAAGGACAAGATCGTGTCATGAATGTTCGCCAAACGAGCCGCGTTCTCGATCTCATCCCGGGTCGCGCCGTCCTTGGCGTAGGCGATGTTCTCGGCAATGGTGTCGTTGAACAGGAATGTCTCCTGGCTCAAGATTCCAATGTGGCCAATGAGCTCATCCTGGTCACAGTCTTTGACGTCAACTCCGGCAAACTTCACGATGCCGGAGGTCACGTCGAAGAATCGAGGAATCAGGGAGGTGATGGTGGTCTTTCCCGCACCAGAGGGTCCCACAAGGGCCACGTATTCACCCGGCTCAATTCGGAAGGAAATGTCGCTCAAACCTGATGATTCTTCGTCGGAACTGTCTTCGTCATAGCGGAAGGAGACATTCTCGAACTCCACGAGCCCCAACTTCGCACTGTCGATAGGTGCGGGAGCGGCTGGGCTGGAAATCGAGGGCGTGAGGTCGAGGTACTCAAAGATTCGTGCAAACAAGGCTCTGGAGGTTTGAATCTCGAGCCCAATTTGCAAAAGGTTCATCATCGGGAACATCAGACGAGACTGTGCGGTCGTGAACGCCACCAGAGTTCCCACCGTCAGCGGAGCTGCTCCGAGAATCAGGACTCCGGCGACCAAATAGATGACCGCAGGGATTGCTGACATGAACAGTTGGATCAGCGCAAAGAACGCTTGACCCGACATGGACAGCTTCACCTGCAGCCCTATTTGTGTCTCGTTTTCCCGCTCATACCGTGCCACCTCGCTGCTTTGACGACCGAAGCTCTTCGAGAGCAAGATTCCGCTGATGCCCAGTGCTTCCTGGGTCATTGCCGACATCTCGCTGAGCGAGTGCTGGGTTGCCGCAGCGATTCGGGCGCGGACTCGTCCGATGCGTTTTTGCAAGAAAATCATGACCGGGAGCAGGATGACGGCGACCAGGGTGAGCTGCCAGCTGAGAATCAACATCGCCACCAGGGACGCGGCAACGGTGACAGTGCTTCCCAACAGATTCGCAATCACTTCTTTGAGGACGTTGGCGACCCCGCCCACATCGTTTTGCAAGCGGGATTGAATCGCACCGGTCTTGGTCTTCGTGAAGAACCCCAAGTGCATCGATTGCAGGTGTTCAAACATTTTTACCCGGAGCGAGCCCATCACCCGGTTACCGATTTGGGCCGTGAGGTAGTGCTGCCAGACACTGAGCGCACCAATAAACGCCCAGAGGCCCACCATGATGGCGACCAAAGTCCCCAGAATCTCGAGGTTGGGAACGCCGCTCTCCGGGAACAGGCCCTCATTGAAGGCGTCCTGGATGAGAAGTGGCGGGATGACGGAGAGCGCTGCACCAACAATGACGAGACCGATGGTGAGGCCAAGAGGTTTCCTGTGTGGGTCAAACAGGCTCAGGATTCGAGGCAAGAGACCGTCAATAGACGGTGCGTTCTCAATAGCCGCGCGTTTGCTCTCTTCGGTTTGGCCATAGCGGCCAAGAGGTCCGTGGGCAGGAACTGAGGTCATCACGCCTATTTCCGTTCTGAGCTAAAGATCAACACCTTGTAGAACACCACAGTAGGTGAGGAAATTCCTGTGTCCCCCCTGGCCCCAGGAAACTAAGCTGAACGAATGTCCTGGTATCTCCTCATGGCCGCGATAGGCGCTTATCTCGCAGATGGTGGATTTCGAAAATCCGAAGCCAAACCCTTCATCTACTTGGTGTACCGGGCTCGCCTGATGTGGAAAGACAATGCGCACCGGATGCTGGGCATCTCTGGGGTCATCATCACGGTTCTCGGCATCTTCTTCCACTTCACTCTTGGCTAGAGGCCCGGGAGCCTACTCACCAGCCGAGAGCCACCGGCAGCGCAAAGGCCATCAATCCGACCGTGATCGCAAGAGCGAGAATCGAGAGAACGAGGGAGACTCGAGGCATCACTGAGGGGGCTTGATTTTCTGACTTCTCGGTCGCGATCAGTTTGCGGGAGAACACAATTCCCATAATGCCCAGAGCGATGCACAAAATAGGGATTGTCGACGACGCTAGCGCCGCGATGGAGAATCCGAGGGTCACGAACTTGTTGGGAGTTCCTCGCATAATGCTTCAGCGTATCGGCAGTGCGTGATTCTGGCTGAGCGGGAGCGCTCGGGTGACCCAGAATAGAGGGATGGTGAACTCTGTGGAAAAGCCCTACGTGATTTTTGTGGGAGATGAGGCAAGCCCCGTCTATACAAAAACTGGGAGTGGAATCGCCCACTGGGATCCCGAGAACTGTGTCGGCCAGCTCCGACTTTCGTCGGACGCTGCCGACCTGGGCCTGCCTGATATGTCTCTCGAGCAAGCCATAGCCGCGGGAGCTAGGACCTTGGTCATCGGTATTGCTGTGGTCGGTGGCGCCATTCCCTCCTCAATGCGGGCTGTGATTGCGGACGCACTGACCCGAGGAATTGATGTGGCATCGGGAACTCATGATCGACTGGCTGATGATCCTGAATTCGCCGCGTTGGCGGCGCAGTCGGGCGCTCGTATTTCGGACGTTCGCGTCCCACCGCCGGGCCTTCCCGTGGGCAAAGGAGTGAAAAGGTCGGGTAAGCGGTTGCTCACGGTGGGAACAGATTGCGCCTTGGGCAAGAAGTACACGGCACTCGCTCTTGCCCAGGAGATGACGCGTCGGGGCATGGACGCAACATTCCGCGCCACCGGGCAAACCGGGATTCTGATTTCCGGCGGAGGAGTGCCGATTGACGCTGTTGTTGCCGATTTTGTCTCCGGGGCAGCAGAGACGCTTTCTCCCGACGCGGCGGAAACGCATTGGGACATCATTGAGGGTCAGGGAGCGATACTCCACCCCGGTTATGCGGCTGTAAGTATGGGGCTGTTGATGGGCTCACAACCCGATGCGATTGTGGTGTGTACCGATGCCACCAGAGAAACTATTGTCGGATGGCCAGATTTTGCTCTACCGAGCATTCAAGAAATCATCGACCTCACAGTTCGCATCGGATCGGTGGTGAATCCTGATATTCGCGTGGTGGGGATTAGTGCCAACACCTCAGCGTTGAGTGATGCGGAGCGGGACGACTATTTGAGCCGTCTGTCGCAGGAGCATGGCGTTCCCGCCGTGGATTCCGTGGCCACGGGGGTAGGACCGATTGTGGATGCTGTGCAGTCATGACCGTGTCTGTGTCGATAGAGCGGGTCTCGATTCCCCTTCATGAGCCACTGGTCATTACGGGCCACTCGTTCTCTCATCTGAACACAGTGTGGGTCACCCTGGAAAGAGAGGGTGTGATCGGAAGAGG
>CAZPBS010000083.1:0-4162 GCA_964584925.1 uncultured Microbacteriaceae bacterium | reverse complement strand
GCGCGCCTCGTCTCACCCGTGATGCCTCCTGGGCGCGGGGTCGGAACCAGCCAGGGGACACCTGTCATCGCCCCAGGGTGACAGGTCCCCAGAGCGCAGGGGGGTGCAGAGGGTGCACCCTGTGGAAAACCCTCGTCGCACCGAAAGGCTGGCCTGTTCTACACTGGGCGAGTCGGTGTTCGCCTCGCGCCTCCAGGCAGCGCGACCCGGAAGTACGAAGGATAACGATGTCCGAATCTCAAAAAATTGACAGCCTTCTCCGCGAAGAGCGTCGTTTTCCGCCCAGCCCAGAGTTCCAGAGAAATGCCATAGCGGGAGCTGAACTCTATGAGCAGGCGGGTGCTGACCGTCTAGGTTTCTGGGCCACCCAATCGAGGGAACTCCTGCACTGGCATAAACCCTTCACTGAGGTTCTTGACTGGTCGAATCCCCCGTTCGCGAAGTGGTTTGCCGATGGTCACCTCAATGTCTCCTACAACTGTCTTGATCGCCATGTCCTTGAGGGGCGTGGTGACCGCGTTGCCCTGCATTTCGAGGGCGAACCTGGTGACACCCGCTCTCTGACCTACGCGGAACTCACCGCGGAAGTCAAGAAAGCCGCCAATCTGCTCACCAGTTTGGGGCTGGGGCAGGGTGACAGGGTCATTATCTATATGCCCCTCATCCCCGAAGCCATCATCGCGATGCTGGCGGTTGCCCGCCTCGGTGCTATTCACTCGGTGGTCTTTGGTGGGTTTAGCGCGGAAAGTCTTCGCGCACGAATTGATGATGCACAGGCGTCCATGGTCATCACCGCCGATGGTGGCCACCGAAAAGGGTCTGTTTTTGCTCTGAAGACTGCGGTCGATCAGGCTCTTGAGGACGGTGCTACCACTGTCGAGAAAGTCCTCGTCGTGCAGCGAGGCGGTAACGACGTGGACTGGGTCCAGGGTCGTGACCTGTGGTGGCATGAGGAGATCGCTCCGATGGTCGCCGACCACGAGGCAAAGCCCTTCGACGCAGAAAACCCACTGTTCATCCTCTATACGTCAGGCACCACCGGGAAGCCCAAGGGCATCCTGCACACCTCTGGGGGATACCTCACTCAAGCAGCCTTCACGCATAGGAACGTCTTTGATCTGCACCCGGAGACGGACGTCTACTGGTGCACAGCCGATATCGGCTGGATTACCGGGCACAGCTATGTCGTCTATGGCCCACTGGCCAATGGCGCTACTCAGGTCATCTATGAGGGAACACCAGACACCCCACACCCTGGACGCTGGTGGGAAATTATCGAGAAGTACAACGTGACCATCTTCTATACGGCCCCAACAGCGATCCGCACCTTCATGAAGTTGGGGCGTGAGATTCCGCAGAAGTTCGATCTCTCGAGCCTGCGAGTGCTCGGCACCGTCGGGGAACCCATCAACCCGGAGGCGTGGATGTGGTACCGGGAGGTCATCGGTGGCAACACCACCCCGATCGTGGACACCTGGTGGCAGACCGAAACCGGCGCCATCATGATTTCCGCTCTTCCCGGGGTCACCACCACAAAACCCGGCAGTGCACAGGTTCCCCTGCCCGGTGTCTCTATCGACGTTCTGACCGAGGACGGGCACCAGGTTGGCCCTGAAGGGGGCGGCTTACTCGTCATCACGGAACCGTGGCCCTCGATGTTGCGAGGGATTTGGGGAGACGACGAGAGGTTCAAGGAAACCTACTGGTCGATGTTCGGCGATCGCTACTTTGCTGGCGATGGCGCACACCTCGATAAGGACAACGACGTCTGGCTACTCGGTCGAGTCGATGACGTCATGAACATTTCCGGGCACCGCCTGTCCACCATGGAAATCGAATCCGCCCTTGTCGCACACCCGATGACCGCCGAAGCAGCTGTGGTCGGCGCGAGCGATGACACCACCGGTCAGGCCGTGGTCGCTTTTGTGATCTTGAAGTCACGGTTTGTTGGCACCCTCAGTGATGAGGAGGTCACCGCACAACTGCGGGACTGGGTGGCGCAGCAAATCGGAGCAATTGCGAAACCACGAACGGTCTTCGTGGTCGCAGAACTCCCCAAGACTCGCTCGGGCAAAATCATGCGCCGCTTGCTGCGTGACATCGCAGAAGGTCGTGAGGTCGGTGACACCACCACCCTCACCGACACCTCCGTGATTCGCGTCATCAGTGACGGACTCAAGTAACTAGGGAGCAATCTCCAGAATGAGGTCCACCTCGACCGGGGAGTCCATCGGTAAAACCGCAACTCCCACAGCGGCCCTGGCGTGGAGACCCTTGTCGCCGAAAATCTCACCCAGCACCTCGGAGGCGCCATTGAGAACCTGAGGCTGTCCAATGAAGTCCGGTGCCGAGGCGACAAAACCGTTGACCTTGACCACCCGAGTGACCTTATCGAGTGACCCCAGCACGCTGTGTGCAGCGGCCAAAGCGTTCAGCGCGCACACCCGAGCGAGTTCCGCGGCCTTGGAGGCGGAAACCTCGGCGCCCACTTTCCCCGTCGCCAAGAGCGCACCATCGACGAACGGGAGCTGGCCCGCAGTGAAGAGCATGTTCCCGCTGATGGTCGCCGGCACATAGGCCGCCACCGGGGTGGCAACGGCGGGAAGGGTGATTCCTAATTCTGCAAGTCTGGCGTCAATGTGACCCATTAGTTGTTCTCCTGGACGGGGCGTTTGAAGTACGCAACGAGGCCGCCCTCAGGACCTGTCACGATCTGAACCAACTCCCACCCTTGCTCTCCCCAGTTGTTGAGGATGGCGGTGGTGTTGTGGATGATGAGCGGTGTGGTGATGTACTCCCACTTCGTCATGTGTGACCTCATTTCACGAAAATCATAGGGTTCCACCTTGTACTCTGAGACATATGTCCGAGAACAAGGATCGGCCTAGGGGCTTGATACAAGCGCTCGCTGGTATCGCTGGATTTGGTGCACTCGCGGGTGTCATGGTGACCGCGATGATCTCTCCTGCACTGGCGGTTGCCAGTGTGGGCACAAACAGCGCCGTTGGTGTCTTCAATGCCTTGCCTGAGTTTATTGAGCTCGGCGAACAAGCACAAAAGAACACTTTGTGGGCGCAAAACAGTGCCGACCCCGCCGATGGCTACACCCAAATCGCCGAGGTGTACTGGCAAGACCGCGAGGAGATTGCCCTCGAGGACATGTCGCCCTATCTCGTGGCTGCGGCCGTGGCCGGTGAGGACCGCCGGTTCTATGACCACACTGGCGTCGACGTAAACTCTGTCATCCGCGCCGCCCTGGGCAATGTGATTTCCGGTGACATTGCCAGTGGTGCCTCCACCCTGACCATGCAGTTGGTGAAAAACACCTACATTCAGCGGTCCCAGTACTTACCGACTGAAGAAGAGCGTCAAGCGGCGTACCAGGAAGCCATCGAGACCTCATTTCAGCGCAAGCTGAACGAGATGAAGCTCGCGATTGGTATCGAAAAGCGCTACACCAAAGACGAAATTGTGGAGGCTTACCTCAACATCACCGGTTTCGGCGGAAACACCTACGGCGTTCAGGCTGCAGCACAAAAGTATTTTGGTAAGTCCGCGACAAACCTCACGCCGGCAGAAGCTGCAAGCCTCCTAGCCATCGTGCAGTACCCGTCGACCCGAAACCTCGAGAACCCCGCTAACTACCAGGCAAACCAGGCACGGCGCGACGTTATCCTTGCCGCGATGTATGCCGAGGATTACATCACTGAAGCCCAGTATGAGAGAGCCATTAACACTCCGGTGAATAGCTCGTTCGTGAATATTTCTCCACCGAAAGCGGGGTGCCTCGCCGGTGATGTCTATGCCCGGTTCTTCTGTGACTACGTCATCAAGAATGTCGAGAACTTTGAGAGCCTTGGCGCCACCCCCGAAGAACGCAACGAGCGCTGGCGTAAAGGTGGACTCAACGTCTACACAACCCTCAACATGTCTCTCCAGACCACTGCGCAAGACCGCATCTGGGAACTGGTGCCCAACGACGAAGAGCGCTTTGAGCTAGGTAGTGCCTCCACCAGCATCGAAGTCACCACAGGCCGAGTCCTCACGATGGCGCAAAACAAGATCTTCAACGACTCCGAAGAGGGAGGCGGTATTGAGACCACCGCAGTCAACTTCAATACTGACCGCCCCTATGGAGGGTCCAGTGGTTTCCAGGTCGGAT
>CAZPBS010000082.1:0-4424 GCA_964584925.1 uncultured Microbacteriaceae bacterium | reverse complement strand
ACCTGGCATTTTCCCGTCCCCATAGGTGGCGCTCACCTCGGAGATGATGACCTGGTATCCCTCGTACCATTTCGCGTATTCCTTTTTCGCTCGGACATGCTCGGGAAAGCGCGCGAAGGTGTTGACCGTTTCCCGATCAGTAAAGAAATACACGACATTTTTGGCGGTCTTATCGTCTGACCACCACCTGTCCACCCCCACGAATCCCTCCAGGGACTTTGCGTAATCATCGATGACTGAGTCGAGAGCAAAAAACTCGTCGTCTAGGTTTCCGGGGATGAACATGAAAGAACAGGCGAACACAGTGCAAGTCTGGCAGGTGTCCGGAAAAAGTAAGGGCCCCATCGTCACGACGGGGCCCTTACCGCTGAAGCTTTAGAGTGCAGCGGCCTGCTTGGCGATTGCTGACTTACGGTTCGCTGCCTGGTTCTTGTGCAGAACTCCCTTGCTGGCGGCCTTGTCGAGCTTCTTCGAGGCAAGCTTGACGGCTGCTGCAGCCTTGTCCTTGTCACCAGACTTGATGGCTTCACGAGCCTGACGCACGGTGGTCTTGAGCTCGCTCTTGACGGCACGGTTGCGCTCGGTTGCCTTCTGGTTGGTCTTGATGCGCTTAATCTGCGACTTGATATTTGCCACGCTGTGTCCTTTATGGTGTGTTGTCAGGCCCAGGGACATCCTGGTGGGGCCTTGCGGCGAAAGTCAGGATGCGTTCCTAGCTTCAGATGAGAGGGCCTGAGGCTAAGCGAGCCAATCGGCAACGATACCAGGTGAAAGCGCCCGTCGCCAACGGTTTCGCATGGGACAATCATCTGACATGTCTTCTCACTCTGACCGCGATATTCAGCCGGCCTCCACCGATGTGTGGCGCCTGCGGAATTTTTCGATCATCGCGCACATCGATCACGGCAAATCGACCCTCGCTGATCGCATGCTGCAACTCACCGGAATCGTGGAGGCCCGCGATATGCGGGCCCAATATCTGGACCGGATGGACATTGAACGCGAGCGTGGCATCACCATCAAGAGCCAGGCGGTGCGGATGCCTTGGACCAAAGACGGCAAGACCTACGCGCTCAACATGATTGATACTCCGGGCCACGTGGACTTCACCTACGAGGTCTCTCGCTCACTCGCTGCCTGCGAGGGTGCAATCTTGTTGGTGGACGCTGCGCAGGGAATTGAGGCTCAGACGCTCGCCAACCTTTACCTGGCACTGGAGAACGACCTCACCATCATTCCGGTGCTCAACAAGATTGATCTCCCTGCCGCTGATCCCGAGCGTTATGCCGAGGAGCTTGCGCACCTGATCGGGGGCTCACCCGATGATGTGTTGCGGGTGAGTGGAAAGACCGGCATGGGCGTGGAGGCACTGCTGGACCAGGTGGTCGATCTGATTCCCGCTCCCACGGGTGATGCTGACGCTCCCGCCCGGGCCCTCATCTTCGACTCTGTCTATGACGCCTATCGGGGTGTGGTGACCTATGTCCGCATGATTGACGGGTCACTGTCGCCTCGGGAGCGGATCGAAATGATGTCGACCCGAGCACAGCACGAGCTTCTCGAGATTGGCGTGAGTTCCCCTGAGCCCACCCCCTCCAAGGGTTTGGGCGTAGGCGAGGTGGGCTACCTCATCACCGGTGTGAAAGATGTACGCCAGTCCAAAGTGGGTGACACCGTTACCTCCATCAAGAAGCGCGCTACCCAGGCACTTCCGGGCTATACCGAACCCAAGCCCATGGTGTTCTCCGGTCTTTACCCCATCGATGGCAGTGACTACCCCGATCTCCGGGAGGCACTCGACAAGTTGAAACTCTCCGATGCCGCCCTGGTCTATGAGCCAGAGACATCTGTGGCGTTGGGGTTTGGTTTCCGGTGTGGGTTCCTGGGTCTGCTGCACCTCGAAATTGTGTCGGAGCGTCTCGAACGCGAGTTTGGTCTGGATCTCATTGCGACGGCACCCTCCGTCATCTACACGGTCGAGCTCGATGATGGCACCAGCCAAGAGGTGACGAACCCCTCAGAGTTCCCGACCGGGCGAGTGACGACAGTCTGGGAGCCGGTCGTGAACGCTGCGGTGTTAGCTCCCAAGGACTACGTCGGCGTCATCATGGAGCTCTGTCAGGACAAGCGCGGAGTGCTGCAGGGAATGGAATACCTGGGGGAGAACCGGGTCGAAATCAAATACACGATTCCGTTGGGTGAGATTGTGTTCGACTTCTTTGATCAGCTGAAGTCCAAGACTGCGGGCTACGCATCGCTGGATTACGAACCCGCGGGAGACGCGGAGGGCGACCTCGTCAAGGTGGACATTTTGCTGCAAGGCGATCGGGTCGATGCGTTCAGTGCGATCGTCCACAAAGACAAGGCCTACGCCTACGGCGTGATGATGACGGGGCGCTTGCGGGAGCTCATTCCGCGCCAACAGTTTGAAGTTCCCATCCAGGCCGCCATTGGCGCGCGTGTTATCGCACGCGAGAACATCCGCGCGATGCGCAAAGACGTTCTCGCCAAGTGTTACGGCGGAGACATCACCCGTAAGCGGAAGCTCCTCGAGAAGCAAAAAGAGGGTAAAAAGCGCATGAAGATGGTGGGTCGGGTTGAGGTCCCCCAAGAGGCCTTTATCGCTGCGCTTTCCGGTGATGTCGAGAAAAAGAAAGGCAAGTAGGACTGAGACCCAGTCGCTACGCTTAGCCCGTGTCTTCCTCCACCACGCACCGCATCATCGTCTCGCTTTATGTGGTGTTGAGTGTGGCGGCACTGGGTCGCTCGAGTTTTCAAATACTTACCAAGTTCGACCAAGCACCGCTGGCCTATAGCCTCTCGGCGCTTGCCGCCCTGGTCTATGTCCTCGCCACCATCACGGTAGCGATGGGCAATCGACCACGGGCCAGAAGAATCGCGAGGGCTGCCCTGAGCTTCGAGCTGGTCGGAGTGCTGGTGGTGGGGGCGATCAGCCTGATTGTTCCGGACCTTTTCCCGGACCAAACGGTGTGGTCCCAATTTGGGCTCGGGTACCTGTTCATCCCGCTCGCGCTACCCATTCTCGGCCTGTGGTGGCTCTCGAAGCGAGCGGCGCTATGAGTCCTGTTGCAGTGAACTACGGTCTCGATTCGCTTCCCGGCGATGGGAAGCGCAGGGCTGTCACCATCGGAAAGTTCGATGGTGTGCATCGCGGTCACCGCCAGGTCATCGCCCAGCTTCTGTCGATGGCGGGGAAGGCAGAGCCGACCGTCATCACCTTTGATCGCCACCCGCACGCCACGTTGAAGCCCGGCAGTGAGCCCACCCCGATCCTCAGTGACGGCCAGAAGATTGAGTTGTTGGCAGCTGCGGGCATTGAGCGCGTGGTCGTGTTGCCCTTTGATGAGGAGCTCTCCGCCCTCGATCACGAAGACTTTGCGCGCACCGTCCTCGCGGAGGGGCTTTCCACCAGCGTCGTTCTTGTGGGAGCAGACTTCCGTTACGGTCATGGCGGCGAGGGGACTATTGACACGCTCCGTGCAGAGGGTGATCATTGGGGCTTCCGAGTGGACGTGGTCGCTGATGTTTGTGAAGCGGAGGGTGAACGGGTCTCCTCGACGATGATCCGCGGCCTTCTCGCGGAGGGGAAAGTTTCGACAGTGCGTGATCTTCTCAACCGTTATCACTCGGTGCGCGGGGAAGTGGGCCACGGTTTCGAGAGGGGACGTGTGCTGGGTTACCCCACCGCGAACCTCCGAGAGAACATCGAGGGCCTCCTTCCCGCTGATGGTGTGTATGCGACTCGCGTCATCCACCGCGGAAAGACTTACGACGCTGCTACCTCGTTGGGTGTCAATCCCACGTTTGGGGATGTGAACGAGCGGACATTGGAGTCTCACCTCATGGATGTGACGCTTGATTTATATGGAGAGACCGTCATGATCGAGTTTGTGGACTTTATCCGGGGAATGCAGAAGTTCCCGACACCCGACGCTTTAGCTCTGCAGATGGCGCGGGATGAAGAGGTCATTCGAGGAATCCTGGGCTCCATCGCGTGACGCGTAGGATTGCCGGGTGAGTCAGACCGGTCGATCCACTCTCATCCTCGCGATGACGGGAATTGTGCTGTTTGCGCTGGGAATTCGAACCGGGGTTGCGGCGGTGTCTCCCTTATCCACTCGCATTGATTTGGATGTCCCCCTGGAGGGTCTCACTCTCGGAATTTTGGGAACAATTCCTCCGGTGGCGTATGCAGTCTCGGCTGCTCTGTCTCCCTGGTTTGCGAGGAAAGTGGGCCTGGAGGGTGCTGTCATTCTGGTCGGGCTCCTGGGGGCTGTTGCCCATGTGTGGCGGGGAATTTCTCCCACCTATGTGTCACTTTTTGTTGCCACGATTGTGCTGATGCTCGCAGCCGGTGTGGGGAACGTTATTTTGCCCGGATTGGTGAAGCTCTACGCTCCTGA
>CAZPBS010000081.1:0-4440 GCA_964584925.1 uncultured Microbacteriaceae bacterium | reverse complement strand
GCGAGGACACCTGATCGTGCTGAGCTGGGCGGGCGGGCTTCTCGAGTCGTTCCAGAAGCCTCGTGGCAGCCAATCGCCCAAGCTCCGCCAGTGGCTGCGCAACGGTCGTCAAGTTCACGCTGCGAAGCCCTGCCAGGCGGATACCGTCATAGCCGATCACGGAGATGTCACCGGGAACATCAAAGCCTGCCTCTTCGACAGCAGCAATAGCTCCCATCGCCCCGATGTCGTTGGCAACGAATAGTGCTGTCGGGGAGAGCTCGAGGGCTTCCTGGGCTGCCCGATATCCGGCGGTGTCGGTCAAACCACCCGAGACTATCTGGGCGTGATCAGACAGGCCATGGGCAGCCATCGCTTCGAGATAACCCTGGGCTCTGGAGTGGGATACGGGGTTATCTCCACCGCTGAGACAGACAATGCGTCGGTGACCAAGGCTCACCAAATGGTCGACCGCAATGCGACCGCCCTCCACATCGTCGTTACAGACCATATCCATCCGGGGAATAGCAATGTCGTCCCTCGTGACAGTGACGGTGGGGATTTCACCGGCGACCTCGCGGAGCATCTCCTCCGTGAGGCGATGGGAGATGAGAATCAGTCCCTCGATCTGGAACTGTTGGAGGGTGTCAATCTCCGCTCGCTCGAGCGCGGGGTCATCTCCCCCGCTCACCAACATGGTGGTGAACCCGTGCTGTCTCACTTCTGTTTGGACACCATCGAGGATCTCCGCGAAGACCGGGTTGTGAAGATCGAGCACGAGGACACCGAGGGTGCGGCTCTTTTTGGCAGCCAAACTCCGTGCCGCGGCGTTGGGTCGGTACCCCAACTCCTGAGCAGCGCGTTCAATCCGGACGCGACTGGTGTCACTGACTTTGGGTGAGCCCGACAGGGCGAGAGAGACCAACGATTTGGACACCCCGGCCCGGGATGCCACATCAAGAATCGTGGGTCTGGAGGCAGACATCTATTCGGTGATGTCGGCAACCATGATGGCTCGAGACTCTTCGATGGACTTCTCACACGCAATTGCGGCGCGGAGGCTCTCCAGCGCAGAATCAGGCGGTGTAGGGTTCTCCGTTTCCCCCGCGGCCAAAGACACAAAGGACGCAGTCTCGTTGCGGAACGCCTCGCGGAAGCGATCCACAAAGCCTGTGTAGGGGTTCTCGTTCAATGCCAGGTCTCCCTCCATTGCGTGGAGAGGTGTCCTGGAATTCAGGCCCGCGGACAGCGAGTCCTTCGACCCAAAAGCTTCCATCCGCACATCGTGCCCTACCGGGTTATGCCTGGCTCCCGTGATGACAACCTGAACCCCACTCACTGTGACCAGAGAGATGGTCGCCACATCAGCGTCGTCAAACTCGGCATAATCCTGATGCTCACGCACCCGCTTCGTGGCAAAAACGCTCTCGATTTCACTGCCGGTCATCCATCGCACCAGGTCAAAGTCGTGGACGTGGAGGTCCCGAAATATCCCCCCGCTTCCCGGAATGAAGTCTTTATGGCTGACGGTGTGATCCCGAGACTCCATCGTCATGGAGTAGAAAGTTCCGATACCTCCCGCGTGAATGATGTCGTGCATCGCTCGGATAGAGGTGTCGAAGCGACGTTGGAATCCGATTTGCAGGGCAGAACCGCTGCTTTCTGCCAACGCAATCGCGGAGGCGGTGTCCTGCAGGGTGAGAGCAACGGGTTTCTCACACAACACGGGGATCCCCTGAGGAAGCACACCATTCAGAATGTGGTGGTGCCCGCTCGTTCCCACAGCTACCACGACAGCGTCCGCGACAGCGTCCGTTGCTTGTTCCCACCGCAACGCTGTTGCGCCCCATGTGGATGCCAGCTCTTGGGCTCGGAATTCATTTCGATTGGCAATAAGCACCTCGCTCACACGGGGGTCTGCCACCAGGTCTTCGACGCGGATGGCGCCCATTCGACCCGCTCCAACAACCAATACGCGCATCTTTATCCCTTCGCCTGACACCTCAGTGTGTTGCAGTGGTTCTCCTAGTCTGCCATAATAATTGGAACGTTCCAACGAAGGGGTACCAGTGTCGGACTTTCTTTCCCGTGTTGCCTCTGCGCCCATTTCATGGGGCATTTGCGAAGTACCCGGTTGGGGCGCCATGCTCCCCACTCCTCGTGTCCTGGGTGAGATGGCGGGGCTGGGTTTCACGGCCACCGAGCTCGGCGCGCCGGGCTTCCTTCCCACCTCCCCCGAGGGAGTGAAAGACGAGCTGGCTGGTTTTGGCATGACCCTGCTGGGGGGCTTTACCCCTGTCGTTCTCCACGACAAAGCGCAGCGAGAAGCAACCATTGAGAGCGCCACAGCGACCGCAAAGCTGTTCCAAGACGCTGGTGCCACCAAGTTCATCTCCTCTGTAGTTCAGGACATGGACTGGTCGATTCCTCGGGCGTTGAGTGCGGACGAGCAGGCTCACATGGCAGAAATGTTTGGCATCATCGACGACATCTGTGCCGAGCATGGACTTGAGCAGGTTCTGCACCCCCACGTGCAGACGATGGTGGAGACCAAAGACGACATCTCACGAGTCCTCGACTCGTGTGATGTGCACTTCTGTCTCGACACCGGCCACATGGCTTTTGGTGGTCAAGATCCTGTCCAGTTCGCCAAAGACGCCATGGATCGCGTTGGGCACGTTCACTTGAAAGACATCAGGCTCGACATGGTCGAGCCTGTCCTGCGACGCGAGGTCTCCTTGATGGCTGCCACTCAGGCAGGCATCTTCACCCCTCTGGGGCAAGGGGACGTCGACATCATGGGTGTGGTTCAAACACTGGAGCGCGCCGGGTACGACGGCTGGTACGTCATCGAACAGGACACCGCTATTACTGATGGTCTCCCTGCTGAGGGTGAAGGCCCCCTCCACGAGGTGACGACGTCCTTGCAGTACTTGGTTGAGAAAGTTGCTCCTACCCTGGACTCTGCGAGCTAATGTCCACCGATGTTGTCAGCGTAGGTCGCATCAGTGTTGACCTCTACGCGCAGGAGCCTCACGCGGGTTTTGCGGACCAGCAAAGTTTTCGTAAGTCTGTGGGTGGAAGCCCCACCAATGTTGCGGTAGCGGCGGCGAGGCTGGGCCATGACGTCACGCTCGTCACCAAAGTCGGCGAGGACGACTTTGGTGACTACATCCGCGGGCGCCTTGAGGGTTGGGGCGTCGACACCACCTACGTAGGGAGTGTGCCCGGGGCCCAAACCCCGCTGGCGTTTGCCGCTCTCACTCCTCCCGAAACCCCGACGGTGATCTTTTACCGCGGAGCAGCAGCGCCCGATACCCAGCTTGTGCCCTCCGATGTTCCAGAAGAGCTGATTACGGGGACAAAGATTCTGTGGATTAGCCAAGGCTCCCTAGCCCAAGGCAGCACAGCAGAGACCTGCCTCACCTGGATGGGTCTTCGCTCGAAGGATCACCACACGATCCTTGATCTGGACTACCGTCCCTCCCTCTGGGCAAGCGTCGACGACGCTCGATCAATGGCGAAGCGTGCCATCGCACTCTCCACCGTCGTGGTTGGCAATTCTGAGGAGTGCGAGGTGGCACTAGGGGTTAGCGATCCGGATGCTGCCGCTGATGCATTGCTGAGCGCTGGAGTGAAGCTTGCAATTATCAAGCTCGGCGCCGGTGGAGCTCTTCTGGCGAGCGAGACCGAGCGAGTTCGGGTGGCGCCCACCCCCATCGAGGTTGTCTGCGGTTTGGGAGCGGGGGACGCCTTTGGGGGCGCTCTTTGTCACGGATTACTGAAAGGCTTGAGCTTGGAAGAGATTGGAGCGCTCGCAAACGCCGCAGGTGCACATGTGGCGACAAAGCTCACGTGTGCGGATGCGATGCCGAGTGTGGAAGAGCTCCAGCAGGTTATGGAGGGTGCAGCATGAGTGTGACCATCGAGCAGTATCACGAGCTCCTTCGGGCCAGGGTTTTTGAACCAGAAGCGTTCACGAAAGCGCTGCTGAATAGAAAACGTCGCACCCCGCAGGGCGCCGATGGAAACCTCCTGTTGGTTGCGTCCGACCACACCGCTCGAGGCAAAATCAGCTTGGGCAATGACCCCGTTGCGATGGCCGATCGTCACACCCTCTTGGATCACCTGGTGAGGGTTCTCTCCTCCCCGGGTGTTGACGGAGTCTTGGGAAGTGCCGATGTCCTCGAGGAACTTGCGTGGTTGGGCGCGCTCGAGAACAAACTCGCGATTGGAACGATGAACCGCGGAGGCATCATCGGCGCGACCTGGGAGCTGGATGATCGCCTCACCTCCTACGACGTTGAGCACGTCGAGTCGATGGGCCTCGATGGCGGAAAAACCTTGCTCCGCATCGATTACACGGACCCTTCTGTCGCGAGGACGCTCGAGACCGTGGCATCCATCACCACCAAGCTCGCAGATCGCAAACTGCTGTCCATGATTGAGCCCCTGCCCTAC
>CAZPBS010000080.1:0-4484 GCA_964584925.1 uncultured Microbacteriaceae bacterium | reverse complement strand
CCCTGACCGGTTCTAAGGGAACCCTGCCTGGTCCTACTTCGACCAGCATCTCCGATGACTACAAGGACCGCGCTGACGCTGTCTGGATGGAGATGGGTAACCCCTCTTTGTTCGGTGACGACGTCTGGGCATACAGCACTGAGTCTTATGACGCAGTGGTCCTCGTTGCACTTGCAGCACTCGCAGCCGGTTCTACCGACTCTCGTGCAATTGCAGACAAGATGCAGGAAGTCTCCGGTGGCTCCGGTGGTGGCGAGAAGTGCACCACCTTCGCTGCCTGTGCAGACATCATCAACGGTGGTGGAGTGGCTGACTACGATGGCCTCTCCGGCGGAATCGCCTTCGGCGACAACGGTGACCCCACCGAAGCTGCTATTGGTATCTACCAGTACGCAGATGACAACACCTACGCACCCATCAACTAATTTGATGAGCGCTAGCTGACGGTTGTCAGACGCGAAAGGCCCCGGCGTAAATGCCGGGGCCTTTTGCTTGTCTCTGTGTCGTTCTGGGCAAGAAAGCGTTGGATCAGTTATGGACCCAGTTACAAGGAAGCGTGGGTAGTAATCAGCTCTGCCCCATCAGTGCGCAGTCCAGAATTTGCTACAGCAGGGATTTCAGGGTGGTGGGAGCCGATCTAGGCGCCGAGGGACCCTAGATAGAGCTCAATTACCTTGGGATCGTTCAGGAGGTCCCTGCCGCTTCCGGTGACTGCATCTTTACCCTGATCGAGGACGTACCCACGATCACAGATTTGCAGGCATCGACGGGCGTTCTGCTCCACCATGATGGTTGTCACACCGGCTTTATTGATATCCGAGACACGGAGGAACGCTTCGTCCTGCCTGACTGGTGAGAGTCCGGCAGAGGGCTCATCCAGGAGCAACACTGAAGGATTCATCATGAGGGCTCGCCCCATCGCTACCATCTGACGCTCTCCACCGGAGAGTGAACCAGCGCGCTGCTTGAGCCGAGCTCCCAGCTCGGCGAACAAACTAGTCACGAGCTCAAGGCCTTCGGCGTACTTGTCGGGTTTTTGGTACACACCCATTTGAAGGTTCTCTTCAATAGTGAGGCTAGGGAAGACGTTGTTGTTTTGCGGAACGTAGCCAACTCCGCGCTCCACAAGCTTGTCTGCTTTAAGACCGGTGATGTTTTCACCATTCAAGAAAACTGCACCCTCTCGGACCTTGGACTGGCCAAAGATCGCCTTCAAAAGAGTTGACTTACCAGCACCATTCGGGCCAATAATCCCGATTAGCTCGCCTTCGCGCGCAATGAGATTACATCCGTTGAGGATGTTTACTCCGGGGAGGTAGCCGGCAACGAGGTTGTCGACGTTGACGACGACATTCTTTTCATCGGTCATGCTTTACTTCTCTCCTTTCGGGAGAGTAATTCGTCCCGTTACGACGCCAAGGTCAACATCCTGGTGGCTTCCGAGGTACGCATCGACGACTGCTTCGTCTTTCATGACATCCTCTGGTGGACCCTCTGCGATGATGCGCCCCTCGGCCATGACAATGACCCAGTCAGCGATGTGACGGACCATGTGCATGTCGTGTTCCACGAAAAGTACTGTCATACCTTCAGTCTTGAGGTCAAGAATGTGCTCCAGAAGTGATTCTGTGAGCGCAGGGTTCACGCCGGCCATTGGCTCATCCAACATGACCAACGTGGGTTTGGTCATAAGCGCACGTGCCATTTCGAGGAGCTTCCGCTGGCCACCTGAGAGGCTTGCCGCGAAATCATCTTTGAGCTTGAGGAGTTTGAAGCGTTCCAGAATTTCGAGTGCTCGCTCTTCGATTTCCTCTTCTTGTTTTTTCCACAAGAAGGGGAAAATCGACTGGAACAGAGATTCACCAGTCTGGTCTTTAGCGCCTAGTTTCATATTCTCGAGGACAGTCAGCAGACCTAATGCTTTCGTCAGCTGGAATGTCCGGACCTGGCCCATTTTCGCAACTTTGTGCGCGGGGACACCCGCAAGGTCCTTCCCTGAGAATGACCAGGTACCGGTGTCGGGCTTATCGAAGCCAGTGAGCAGGTTGAAGAGGGTCGTCTTTCCTGCTCCGTTCGGTCCAATCAGGGCGGTGATCGCTCCACGGGGGATCTCAACGTGCTCAACATCGACGGCCACCAGACCGCCGAACTTCCGGGACACATGGTCAGCGACCAGAATTGGGTCAACCTTCTTCACGCCGGGGGACGCATCCCCAACATGCAATCCCGTGGACTTTTGTGGGGCCTTCTTGAGCGGCTTACTTCCGGACAAAGGTCAACTCCCTCTTGTCGCCAACGATTCCTTGCGGCCTGACGATAACGATTACCACAAGGAGGATTCCTACCAGAACAAAGCGCAACGCTCCTGCCTGAGCGGAAGATAGAGCTCCTAACAAGCCGGCGTCGGCCATGGCAGGGAGAAGCGAGCCGAGGAACGCTTGTAGCACCCAAAAGATAACTGCGCCGAGAAGCGGTCCGAAGACGGTGGCGGCCCCGCCGAGGAGGAGTGCTGTCCAGACGAAGAAAGTCAGAGAGGTCGCAAAGAGCATCGGATTAGCCGAGGAAGGCAAGACATAGAGAGCTCCTCCCAGACCGGCGACAATCCCTCCCACAACCAGTGCCTGCATCTTGTAGGCGAAGACGTTCTTTCCCAAGGCTCGCACAGCATCCTCGTCTTCGCGGATACCTTTGATGACGCGACCCCACGGGCTTCGAACAAGTCGCCAGAGGAGCAACGCAGCTAAGGCGAGCACTACCAGCGCAAAGATCAAGACCCAGAACTGGTTAGCGGTGTAGCTCCAGGGCCCAAAGCCATAGGTCCCGTCCGGGAAGGGGTTGATAGAACGGAAATCATTCGCGTAGGCAACCAGACCATCAGCAGAGCCTGTTGTCTTGATCCAGGTCGTCGATAGCAGCAACAGTCGAACGATTTCGGCCGCGGCAATCGTCACAATCGCGAGATAATCCCCTCGCAATTGAAGCGTGGGTATTCCGAGGAGGACCGCAAAGAGAGCTGACGCCGCCATGGAAGCCAAGAAAGCCGCCCACCAGGGGAATCCAAACGTCAAGGTTGAGATTGCGTAGCCGTACGCCCCCACAGCCATGAAGCCGGCAATACCAAAGTTCAGTAGGCCCACAAAACCGAAGTGGATGGCAAGACCGAGTGCCGCCATGGCGAAGGCAATCGTGACAGGGCTGAACAGCGCCTGTGCGGTATTGATGAAGATTGAATTGATATCCATGTGACGGTCCCTAACCTATTCGCTCTCGTCTACCCAAAATTCCCTGCGGGCGGAAGAGCAGGATGATGATCATGACGACCAACGCACCGACGTACTTCAGGTCGGACGGGATGAATTGAGCTGAGGTCTCAATTAGGACACCCACAATCATGGCGCCCACGAAAGCTCCAAAGGCAGTGCCAAGCCCCCCGAGAACTCCCGCGGCGAAGATGAAGAGCAAGATTTTTTCTCCCATGTCCCACTTGAGACCAGGGCGGAAATAAGCCCACAGAATACCTGCAAGGCCCGCCAAACCGCCTGCCATGATCCACACCACGCGAATCACCTGGTCGACGTTGATTCCCGAGGCGGCCGCAAGGTCTGCGTTATCGGAGACGGCGCGGGTGGCCTTCCCCATCTTGCTACGGAGCAACCAGAAAGCGAAGGCGACGAGCACCACGAGGCTCACGCCCATACTGACGAGGTCATTCACACTCAGAGTGACCGTGCGGAAAATCGGGATTTCGGGCGAACCCAGTGCTCCCGGAAGTTGCTCCGTTCCTCCACCCAGGAACGCCTGAGTGATGTAGCGGAAGGTGAGCGAAAGCCCAATGCTCACAATCATGAGCTGGACAATGCCGACGCCCCTGGCTCGCAACGGCGCCCAGACCGCAGCATCGAGACCCCACCCGAACAGAGCTGACAGAGCAACCGCAAGCGGGAAGGACAAGAGAAGAGGGACACCCGCGAGAGTAAGGAACAGGGTGAACAGCGCGCCCATGGTCACCATCTCACCGTGTGCAAAGTTGGGCAGCGCGGTAGTTCCAAAGACCAGCGAGAGACCAATAGCTGCGAGACCCAGCAATAAACCAAAGTTCAACCCTGCGAATACCCGCATGAAGAATTGGTCGAGTTGGCTGGTGGGGTTTCTCTCACCCTCTCCAATAAAGAAGTTCCACACGACGGTGTTAGTGAAGCCCCATTCGACTGTCTGGGTAGCGCCACCCTCCAGCACTGCAATTCCTTCGGGCAGAGTGTCCTCTACGAGCGTGATGAGGTAGCTACCCGCCTCAGGAACTCCGATCGACCATTTGCCGTCGGCGTCTGTCACAACCTCCGCGGTGTAGCCGTTTCCTTCAACAATGATTCTCACTCCCTGGAGCGGAGTGCCCTCATTCTTGACGTTTCCGAGAATCTTGTTCTCGTATTCATCTCCGACGGTGTCGGCCATCGCGGGTGAGGCGAACAGAACCCCGGCAAAAG
>CAZPBS010000079.1:0-4486 GCA_964584925.1 uncultured Microbacteriaceae bacterium | reverse complement strand
GAGGCGTAGGCTGGAGGGAGCATGTCGAAGCTCTCAGGTCCTCCGGTCACTGAACCCATTAATCTCTCCGGCGACCGCACCAGATGGCGTGCATACGCGGTTGCGGTGGGTGTTGCATCGCTCACGATTCTCGATCTGGCCAAAATCAATGTCGCCATCCCCGCGATTAGTGATGTGCTGGGGGCTGGAGCGACTGAGGTTCAGTTATTGCTCTCCGGTTTTGTCCTCGCTTTTGGCCTGCTCCTCGTCCCTTCGGGTCGTATCGGTGACCTCTACTCGAGGCGGTCCATGTTTCTTCTGGGACTCGTGCTCTTCACCCTGGCCAGCGCTGCGGGGACCTTTGCCCCCTCCATTGAGCTCCTGATTGGTGCCCGAATATTCCAGGGCTTCGCCGCGGGAATTTTGATGCCCCAGGTCCTGGGGCTCGTTCAACAGCTCTTTCAGGGTCGCGAGCGGGGTCAAGCTTTTGGAGTTTTTGGAGCGGTCATTGGTCTCTCCACCGCTTTTGGGCCCACCCTCGGAGGTTTCCTCGTCGGAGTGGGCGGTACTGACGTGGGGTGGCGGTTGCTGTTCGCCATGAACATTCCTCTCGGTGTTCTGGCCCTTGTTATGGCGTTTCGACTCCTGCCTCGCACACAGGACAACTCGGGAGCGGTCAAAGATTTTGATCTCGTGGGAACCGCACTGCTGGGTCTCACGACGTTCTCCTTGATGCTGCCTTTTGTGCTGACGACGGGAACAAGCGCGGATAATCCCGATCGTTGGTGGTGGCTCGCGGTGATGCTCGTGGCGGGAGCGATGTTCCTTGTGTGGGAGAGGGCTTATCTCGCTCGGGGAAAGGTCGCCATCATCGATTTTGGGTTGTTCAGGATTTCGACTTTCCGCAACGGAATCGCGATTTCTAGTTTTTATTTCGCTGCCTTGCCGGCGACCTTCATCGTGTTGACGCTTTTTCTGCAGCAGGGTCTCGGGTTTTCCCCGGTGGTCGCGGGAATGGTGACGATTCCGTTTGCTTTGATTTCTGCCTACACCTCATATCGCAGTGGAAAGGTCGTCCACAAGAGAGGCCGCCCCTTGGTGGTGGTGGGGCTCCTGGCGGTTCTCGCGGGGTTTGGTCTGGTCGTGCTGGCGTCGTTCACGGTGCCAGATTCCTTGATGCCACTGGCGGTCGCTATTGCCATGACGGTGGCAGGAGCAGGGGGAGGAGCTGTTATTTCTCCCAACCAAACCCTGATGTTGGAAGACATTCCGGTGTCACAGGGCGGACTCGCTGGGTCTTTGGCACAGGTCGGGCAGAGAATTGGAACCGCCATCGGTCTCGCTGCCGCTCTCTCCACTTTCTTCTTCGTGCTGGCAGAGGAGACAACGCTTGCACAGAGCGTCCGATATCACGATGCTTTCGCCACTGCGGTCCTGCTCGTGGTGGGGCTCGTTACCGTGGCTTTGGTCTTTGCTCTGCTCGACACCAGGAGCAGGAAAGACCAGGAATCCCTAGCTGGTTCATAGCCTCACCGCCTATAGTGGTGGATGCCTCACGGCGTGAGTTCATTGCTAATTCCACAGCGCACCACCACGCTTCTCTCCTCAGGGAGTGAAGGACCATGGGGATGATCGGTTTCGACATTGCTTGTGAGTCCATAGGGAAGCGGGCCGAGAATGCAGAGTCAACTCGTAAATGTCCTCTGCGAACTATAGGTGCCAATACAAAGCGCACCGACTTCGCTCTCGCTGCCTAAGCAGCAGACAAGTCCGTCAGTCTGAATCCGCCTTCGGTTCAGGTCCTGGCGTCATGATGAAGGCTTGCTGATGATGCGTGTGTCAGGAATCATCGGGACTTTTTACTGATACTGGGCCTGTCGTTCTAGGTGCTTGTGACAAAGAGCGGGGCCAAGCAGAACGCTTTCATAAGCTACGCCCGTAGAAGACTGTGGTTCGAAGTAGTGGACCCGGGTTCGATTCCCGGCATCTCCACCATTGGTGCGCTGTGGAAGACTTCAGACAGCCTTGGCTAGTGTCCGAAATTTTTCGGCATCGGTCCGTGACGGATAGGACGATTGCGCTCCGGGTCGTTGAACGCTCTCCGAGGCTGCGGTTACGGCACCCTTCAATGCCCCTTGCCAGTGGTTGCTCTCGCTCGTTAGCGAGACAAAGTAACCCACAAAACAATCGCCAGCGCCCACCGTGTCCACCGCGCTTACCGAGGGAGCTTCGGCGAAGAAGGGGCCATCCTCAGCAGTGAAGCCCAAAGCCCCCTTGGAGCCCAGTGTCACCACGAGGTTGCAGCCCAAAGCCGCGGACCATTGAGGGATGGCAGTTTCTAGTTTCTCCACGGAGCCCTCCACAGAGTCAAACATTCCGACCTCGCTGAGCAGACCGTCCAGCTCGACTTCGTTGGCTATCAACCAGTCAGTGTTTTCTGCCACACCAGGAATCAGAGGTGAATAGGGCGCTGTGTTCAGAATACGAATCATGCCCTCGTCGCCGGCCGCACGAAGACCGGTAAGAACGGTCTCCTGAGGAACCTCGAGTTGCGACACAAAATACCTAGCTCCAGATAGCGACCTCACGGCTGCTGTGACATCGTCGGAAGTCAGGGTGGCGGAAGCCCCCGGGAAAACGGCAATGCGGTTTGCCCCGTTATCCTCCACATAGATGGTGGCGTTGCCAGAAGGCCCTGACACTTGAACCAAGTGCTCCAGGTGAAGGCCCTCCTCGCTGAGCGAGCTGTGGATTAAGTCTCCAAAAGTGTCATCGCCGCGCCTACCAATGAACGAGACCTGGGAGCCAGCGCGTGCAGCAGCAACTGCTTGGTTGGCTCCTTTGCCCCCCATTCCGATGGAGAAGTCGTGGCCGATAACGGTTTCACCCTCTGCAGGGGCGTGCTCGACGTAGGTAGTGAGGTCCACGTTGGCGTTACCCAGGACCACGATCTCAGGAGTGCTCATAAGGAGATTCTCCTACCTCCTGGAGTTCAGCAAAGAGCCCGTGACTTGGAGGCCCGGGTCGAATGCCACGCAGTAGATGGTTCGATCGCCCTGTGCCCACGAGCTTGCTGTCGGATAGTAGAAGCGAAAATCTAAGGTGGAGTTGGCAAACGGAATGCCAACAAAATCCCCAAAAGCTCTCGCACACCGTGATTGCCCTTGTGCTACGAGTTCGCTTTCTCCGGGAAATGCGGACCCCTCCACTCCGAGAATCGCAAAGAGCTCGGAATCGTGGGGGTCCTCGCACGAGACGCGAGGAGCATCGGTCATGTCGGAGCGCAACGGAATGTCCGCGTCATTCAGGCAATCGCCCAACTCCAAATCAAACAGCGTCACCGACCCGGTGGTGCTGTCGTCGTCAGATTGAGGTAAACCTGCCGCGCAGCCGCTAACCAGGAGAGCAAGAGCAATCGCGACAATTCCGCCTCGAGTCATCATGAGGTCTTTTTCGCCACGTGTCGAAGTACTTCGTCGTGGAGCAGGCCGTTGGTAGCAAGCGCGCTCCCCGTCCAAATGGAGTTCTCGCCATCGAGCGAACTAAATCGACCTCCGGCCCCTTCGATGATGGGTTGAAGTGCCGCCATGTCGTAGGGCTGGAGGTCGGGTTCTCCCGCCATGTCGATGCTGCCTTCAGCAACCAACATGTAGGACCAGAAGTCCCCGAGGGCTCTGGTTCGCCAGGCTGCTTCGGTGAGCTTCACGAGCTCCTCTTGGCGGCCATCACCTGCCCATTGAGCGATGCTGTTATAGGACACCGTGGCGTCGCTAAGGGTACCGACCGCGCTCACCTGCAATGGCTTTTCTTCCCTCGACCCGCTCACCGTGGTCCAGGCACCGAGTCCCGTTGCTCCAAACCATCTTCGGCGAAGCGCTGGAGCGCTGATGGCGCCGACAACGGGTATCCCGTCAATGGCGAGTGCTACCAGGGTCCCCCACACGGGGAGTCCTCGCAGGAAGCCTGCTGTTCCATCGATGGGGTCGATGATCCATTGCCTGCCAGCCGCAGGCCCGGTGGTGGCCGAAGTGGTACCCATTTCTTCACCGAAAACATCGTCGTGTGGCCTTGATTGTGTGATGGTGTTTCGGATGACTCTTTCGACAGCTTGGTCGGCATCGGTAACGGGCGTGCGATCGGGTTTGGTCGAGATCACGAGATCTTGGGCGCGAAAACGGGGGAGTGAGACCAGATCAGCTTGTGCAACAAGGACCCTGGCTAGAGCCAGGTCATCGTGGAGGGTGTGTGTGGTCACCCGATTGAGCGTAGTAGAGGCAAGCCCCCGGGACCTGGAACCACCGAACTACTCGGGTCCCTCGTTGAGCGTTGCCATGAGCCGTTGGAGGGAGTGCGCTCTGGCCACTTCTTGACCACCTAGTGCCTGATTGTCGAGTGCTTGAGCAAGCACACATTCGGTGGAATCCGCCAGGTGGCTGCAGGCTTTGGGGCACTCGAGCGTGTAGGGGAGGAGTTCAGGGAATCCTTCCACGATGGAGCTCCTGGTGAC
>CAZPBS010000078.1:0-4501 GCA_964584925.1 uncultured Microbacteriaceae bacterium | reverse complement strand
AGTGAAGCTCAACGAGGAGAGAGAAGTTATGGACACTGAACGTCTTGCCGGGAGAAAAGCACTCATTACCGGCGCCGCCCAAGGAATGGGAGCGGCAATTGCGAAGAACTGGGCCCAACAGGGAGCCGCCGTTTGTCTTGCCGACCTGAACGAGGACGGTGTCAAGCAGGTTGCGCAAGAAATTCGCGATGCGGGTGGCCAAGCGACGCATTTCAAAATGGACGTCACGAGCGAGGCGGATGCGGAAGCCGCTGTTGCCTACGTTGTCAAGGAATTTGGCGAGATCAACCTCTTGCTGAACAATGCAGGTGTCAACAAGCCCACCATGTTCCCCGAAACACCCAAAGAGAACTACGACTTCATCATGTCGGTGAACGCGTGGGGCAAGTTCAATGTCATGCGCGCCGTGTCACGTCAGATGATTGCTCAGGGTAAGCGTGACTACATGTACAAGATCATCAATGTGGGCTCGATTGCCTCGCGTATGGCCTTTGATGACATCATTCCGTACGCCATGGCAAAGCACGCAGTACTCGCTTTGATTCGTGGAGGAGCGAAGGCTCTTGTTGACCACGGTGTCACTGTTAACGGTTACGGTCCTGGCGTCGTGGCAACTGAAATGTGGCAGCAATTGGACAAGGACCTCGTCGAGATCGGCAAGTTTGAAAAGCCTGGCCAGTCCATGGACAGCCTCGCGGCGAACATGATCGAAATGAAGCGTTACTCCTATCCCGAGGATGTTCTGGGAACAGCAGCTTTTCTTGCCAGCTCGGATAGCGACTACATGACCGGTCAGTTGCTCATGATCGACGGCGGAATGGTGTACCAGTAAACAACCGCTTATCACTGAACTGTGGGCCCGGGGATATCTCCGGGTCCACACGTCGTTGAGCCTCGTTTAGGGCGTCGCACGGGCCCTGGCGTTTGCACCTTTGCTGATGAGGTAGGTGATGAGCCAGGCCGAAGGCCATTCATCACTCGCTGGGATGCCTTCTTCGGGCTAACTGGCATGGCATACAGTGTTGAAAGATGTTGTAGTTATGTCCCACAACTGAGCATGGTGGGTGGGGCACCACCGGGGTAGGTGCGCAACACAGTAAAGGATGAGGTAGTGGCGTCAGCATCCAAGTCAGCACAGGTGAGTGATCGCCTCTCGTCGTTGCGCGAAAACTCCTCCACCCGCGTATTGGTTATCGGTGGAGGCATCAACGGGATTGCAACATTCCGAGATCTTGCTCTTCAAGGCGTTGACGTCACTCTGGTGGAGCGTTCAGACTTTTGCTCGGGAGCCTCAGCAGCGTCCTCCCACATGATTCACGGCGGTGTTCGCTACCTGGAGAACGGTGAACTCCGCCTCGTCAAAGAGTCCCTGATGGAACGCAACCGTCTCCTCGCATCGGCTCCCCACTATGTGAGGCCCCTGCAAACGACAATTCCTATTTTCTCGCTTTTTTCGGGATTGCTGGCTGCGCCCATTCGTTTATTCACGCATGCCCAGGGCAATCCCAAAGAGCGCGGAGCGCTCTTAATCAAGGTCGGCTTGATGATGTACGACCTCTTCGGGCGGAACCAAGGCAAGATGCCTCGTCACAGCTTCCTAGGTCGTCAGAAGTCTCTCGTTCACATGCCCCACATGAACCCCGACATTAAGTTCACGGCCACCTACTATGACGCGGCGATGGACAACCCTGAAAGGCTTGCCCTTGATGTATTGCGTGACGGCGTGGAGACAGGCACTCACGCAAGAGCGTTCAACTATCTCTCTGCCGTGGGCTTTGATTCCGGGGGAGTGGTCCTACGGGATGAGCTCACTGGAGACACTCTCACAGTGACAGCGGATGTGGTCGTCAACACCTCAGGACCCTGGACAGACCTCACGAACGAAGCGTTGGGGCAGAAAACCTCCTACATGGGCGGTACAAAAGGCTCACACATCGTGTTGGACAATCCCATGCTTTTTGAAGCGTGTGATGGGCGCGAGATTTTCTTCGAAAACAGTGATGGACGCATCGTATTGATGTATCCAATTATGAACCGGGTGTTGGTGGGGACGACGGATATTCCCGTGGACATGCGGGATGAGATTGTCTGCACCGATGAAGAGGTTGACTACTTTTTTGACCTTGTCTCTCGAGTCTTTCCCCACATCGAGATCAATCACTCCCAAATTGTGTACCGCTACTCCGGCGTTCGCCCACTTCCTGCAACGGGAGACGTGAACCCCGGTGTGGTCTCGAGGGATTACAGAATCGCCGAGGGTGCGCTCGGTTCCACACCTCTTCTCTCGCTGGTTGGGGGTAAGTGGACGACCTTTAGAGCTCTGGGTGAGCATCTTGCAGACGAAGTCCTCAAGCGATTGGGTCAATCCCGCACAGTGTCCACCGTTGATCTTCCTATCGGTGGCGGAAAAGATTTCCCAACGAGCCCGACTGAGCGCGCGCGATGGGTGGACGCCCATTCCTCCGTTCTCCCTCGAGAACGTGTTGAGCAACTCTTAGGCCGCTATGGGACATACGCAGACAGAATCGTTGCACACCTCGAGTCCTCTGGTGATGAGGCCTTGGCGCATCACTCGGAGTATTCAAAGAGCGAAATCGAGTACCTCGTTAGGCATGAATGGGTTCATACCTTGGGTGATCTGCTCACAAGGAGGACAAGCCTTCTATTTCGGGGCGAAGCCTCCACGGAGCTGATGAGAGAGATGGCTGGAATCCAATCTGACGAGCTGGGATGGTCGAACGATCGTGTGCTTTCCGAGTTGCTCACGGTCAAGTCCTAGCTCGATGACCATGAATATCTGGGTGCATCCCAGGCGGTTCTTCTTGTGTAGGGTTTCTATGTTGTAGGTCGGTTACGAAGAATGTCGAGGGTGACCCATAGTGACTAGCTCAAAGAGCCACGAGCCGGGATACGTCTCACTCCGTGCTGTCTCGAAGGCTTTTGGTGATGTCTACGCTGTTAACGACCTAGATCTCGACATCCAGTCAGGGGAGTTCTTCTCCATGCTGGGTCCCTCAGGTTCTGGCAAGACAACTGTTTTGCGGATGATTGCGGGCTTTGAGACAGTGACGTCGGGGACAGTGCACATCGACGGTGAGAACATCACCGATTTAGCTCCCTTTGACCGCACCGTTAACACGGTCTTCCAGGACTATGCGCTGTTTCCTCACATGACTATTCAGGACAATGTGGAGTACGGTCTGCGCACGAAAAAAGTGCCGAAAGATGAAAGAGCCAGGCAGGCCTCGGAGGCCATCGACCGCGTGAAGCTCTCGCACGTCGCTGATCGCCTCCCGCACCAGCTCTCTGGAGGTCAGCGCCAAAGAATTGCCCTAGCTCGGGCGCTGGTTCTGCGACCTAAGGTTCTGCTGCTCGATGAGCCCTTGGGGGCTTTGGATAAGCAACTTCGTGAAGAAATGCAGGTCGAGCTGAAGACAATCCAGCGTGAAGCTGGAATCACCTTCGTGTTCGTGACCCACGATCAGGAGGAAGCGATGCGCATGAGTGACCGCATCGCGGTCTTCAACGCAGGACGCATTGAGCAACTCGGTACACCCCACGAGGTCTATGAGAACCCTGCCACCGCCTTTGTTGCAGGCTTCTTGGGAATCTCTAACCTCTTGGAGGGGGAGAAGGCGATGGCGCTTGTGGGGCGTTCTGATCTCGTGAACATCCGACCGGAGCGTATTCGTCTACACGGAGCTGGGCATAAGCCCGAGAAGGACCTCTCGAGCGTTGAGGGTGTTGTCATTGAGGTCGCCTACACAGGTGCTAACACCATCACGATTATCGAGAATTCCGCTGGCGTGAGGCTCATCTCCACCCAGCTGAATGAAGAGTTACCGGGCCACAAAGATTCCTTTGTGGTCGGCGACAAAGTTGTCGCGACATGGCGCAATGCGCATGTTGCGACAATTCCCCAATAGAACTGGCGAGAGCCAGGTGAAAGGAAACTGATGAGAGGCAAGAAGCTAGCGGCTTTGTCGCTATTTGCTGCATCAACCGTTGTCTTGAGCGCATGCTCCGGCACCGGTGAGCTCACGCTCGATGTGCCCGACGTTCCTATGGTTGAGGAACTGGGTGCCTTCGAAGGTGAACTCAACATTGTTAACTGGTCAGGCTTCGTAGAGCCTGCCTGGACCGATCAGTTCACCGCTGACACTGGTTGCGTAGTGAACCCACGCGTGGCGGGTACCTCCGATGAGATGGTGACCCTCATGCGTACTGGTGAGTACGACATCGTGTCCGCATCGGGTGACGCCGCTCTCCGCCTCATCGTGGGTGGAGACGTGCAGCCTTTGAACATTGACCTGATTCCTAACTTCAGCGATGACATTGCTGAGGGTATGAAGGGTCAGATTTATGACACGGTCAATGGTCAGCCCTACGGTGTTCCGATTGGCCGTGGCGCAAACCTTCTTCAGTACAACGAGGACGTCACTGGTGGCGCCCCCGAGAGCTGGGATGTTGTGTGGGAGTCTGACAGCCCCTACGCCGGCAA
>CAZPBS010000077.1:0-4531 GCA_964584925.1 uncultured Microbacteriaceae bacterium | reverse complement strand
CGACAGGGGTCTCACGTTCGAACAACGAAACAAGCACCGTGAGCTTACCGCTTTCAGGCTTGATTTCGCTAATGGTTCCAGGGAGCCCCGCGAAGGATCCTTCCTTGATGGTGATGGTCTCTCCGACCTCGAAGTCCACTTCGGCAGGAAGCATCCGGGAGACGCCCCCACCCACTGAAACAGCCTGGCCCTTGATAGGCGCAGCTTCTGCCACCTGGACTGTGGACTTCAGCATGTCAAAAGCTTCCTCGAAACGAAGCGGCGTGGGGTTATGGGCGTTACCCACAAAGCCGGTGACTCCTGGGGTGTGGCGAACCGTGGACCAACTGTCTTCGTTGAGATCCATTCGCACGAGAACATAACTGGGGATTCGAACACGAGTGACGAGCTTGCGCTGACCGTTCTTGATTTCGACAACGTCTTCCATAGGAACCTGGATTTCGAAGATGTACTCCTCCATCCCCAGTGACGTGCGGCGGTTTTCAATATTGGACTTCACGCGCTTTTCAAAACCGGCGTACGAGTGCACGACGTACCATTTGCCGGGCTTACGACGCAGTTCTTTGCGGAAATCAGCGTAGGGATCTTCTTCCGCAGCCTCTGCGTGACCAACAGAATCCGCTTCGTCTTCTGTTGCCTCTGCAGCAGCTTCTGCTTCCGAGGCGGAGTCGATATCGAGAGCGTCATCGACGACGGCGTCCGCTTCGTCGTCCAGGGAGCTCTCGAGTGCCTCGAGTGTTTCGTCCACGTTCACCCTCTCGTCATCGACGATGTGCATCGCCTCGTGCTCGGCAGAGTCTGAAGAGTGCTCCTGCTGGTCGAGGACCATGCCCTCTTGAGCTTCGTCTTCCTCGGAAGACTGCTCAGCTGCGGTTGCCACATCGATGTCGTAGCTCTTGTCGTCTGACACTGTTTTTCTCTCTTTTCCTATCCAGGCTTAGCCGAAGAGGCTTCTGCCATCACCAAAAATCCAGGAGACACCCCAGCCAAAGAAGATGTCCAACACCGAGACAAACGCCATCATGATGATCACGAAGACCAACACCACCAAGGTGTAGTTGATGAGCTCACTCCGGGTCGGGGTTACCACCTTCCCCAACTCATCGATGACCTGGCGAATAAACAGCACGAAGCGGGACCAGGCGCTCTTGCGAGATTCGCGATCACGCTTGGCCTTACCGACGAGGTCGTCGCCCGCTTCTTCCGATGACGTTGTCGCCACGATGTTCCTTACGTTTTCTCTGTGGTCACTCCCCGTTACGGCGTAACGAGTCCGCAGGGCGGACAGGACTCGAACCTGCAACCTGCGGTTTTGGAGACCGCTGCTCTACCAATTGAGCCACCGCCCTAAGGCATGAAATCCAAGCTTGTGGGCACAGCAAAGCTTGGCAGATTTCAACTACCGCACCCCAGTGTAGGTGGCGTATCCGGGTTTAGCAAAGGCGATAGCCCCCGCTCACTGAGCCTGTGTACCCTACAAGGGTGAGCGAAGCACCCCGCGGTCTATCGAAGCGCATCACCTCGATTGCTGAATCCGCCACGTTGAAGGTCGACGCCAAAGCCAAAGCCCTCAAAGCAGAAGGCAGACCCGTCATCAGCTTTGCCGCTGGAGAGCCCGACTTCCCCACTCCCGCCCATGTCGTAGACGCAGCACTCGCGGCAGTAAAGGACCCCGCCAACCATAGGTACACCCCTGCCGCTGGTCTTCCCGCTCTGAGGGAGGCCATTGCGAAGAAAACCCTCCGCGATAGCGGGTGGGAAGTGTCCGCCAACCAAATTGTGGTGACCAACGGAGGGAAACAGGCTGTGTATCAGGCCTGTGCGACCCTTCTCGATCCTGGTGACGAGATGCTGCTGCCAGCCCCTTATTGGACGACCTATCCCGAAGCGATCACCCTTGCTGGGGGGAAACCTGTCGTTGTCTTTGCTGGCGCTGACCAAGATTACAAAGTCACGGTCGAGCAGTTAGAAGCTGCCAGAACACCCAAGACCAAAGCACTGATGTTTGTCTCACCGTCCAACCCCACGGGGGCGGTAATAGCTCTGGAAGAAACCCGAGCCATTGGTGAGTGGGCCGCCCAGCATGGAATCTGGGTCATCGCCGATGAGATCTATCAAAACCTTGTCTATGAGGAGGGAGTGGAGCACGCGGTCTCCATTGCGGAGGCTGCGCCTGCTGTGCAGGACCGCTGCATCCTGGTTAATGGGGTAGCCAAGACCTATGCCATGACAGGCTGGCGGCTCGGCTGGATGGTAGGTCCACAGGACGCCATCACGGCCGCCGCTAATCTCCAATCGCACCTCTCGAGCAATGTCTCCAATATCTCCCAGCTCGCAGGGCTCGCCGCACTGGAGGGAGACCAAACCGCCGCTCAAGAGATGCGAGATGCGTTCAATAACCGCCGGAGGGTCATTGTCGATGGCCTCAACGCCATCGAAGGTGTCGTCTGCCCCGAACCGACGGGAGCCTTCTACGTCTATCCAGACGTCACGGGCCTCTTGAACCGAGAATGGGCGGGACGAACTCCGACCACAAGTCTCGAGCTCGCCGATCTCATCCTGGATGAGTGTGAGGTTGCCGCAGTGCCTGGCGAAGCGTTTGGCCCTAGTGGTTATCTCCGTTTTAGCTACGCCCTGGGAGATGCAGACTTAGCTGAGGGATTATCCCGCCTGCAGACCTTCTTCCGGTCCTAGAGCTCAAGCCCCACCAATGTGGGCTCTGGAACAAGAAATATTCCTGTCTTGTTCCCCACGGTCGTGACGATATATCGGGCGAGCTCCGCAACTTCTGAAGCACTAGCTCCGCCACGATTGGTAATGGCCAGCGAGTGTTTCCCCGACACTGCAGCCTTCGAACCTGGCAAGGAAAACCCCTTGGAAATGCCTGCATACTCGATCAACCACGCAGCACTGAGCTTGACCATGCCAGGTTCAGCTAACGCGGGCGCTTCAGGCTGGGGTGAACCGAGAGGAATCACAGTGTCGGGCTGTGTGTCTCCGACAAACCACCTAGGAGCTTCACTCGGCAACGCCATGGAGATCCTCTCCGAGACCACCGGATTCATGAAGAACGAACCAGAGCTCACCGAGTCCGGATCGTTGTCATCGAGGAGCATCCCCTTGGATGCGCGCAGCGCACGTACGCTCGAGCGTGTTGCGCCAAGCGGAGCGCGGTCACCGACGCTCACGCCCAGCCCATCTGCTAGCTGGTCGTAGAGAATAGGGATGCTCAAACCATCTTCCGCCGGCTCGAGCGAAAAAGTCACTCCCAGAACGACACCGTGGAGTGCTCCGGTCTTTAGAGCGCTGGTTCGATGACCCAACTCCAACTCTTCCGCTGGAATATTTCTCCTCGTCCCTGAGGGACAGTCCAAATAATCAATAGACACCAGGGTGTCTGCAACCTCAGCCCCATAGGCGCCGACGTTTTGGATCACAGAAGCCCCCACTGTCCCAGGAATACCGCTCAGTGTCTCGAGGCCCCGGACTCCTTGACCAAGGGTATGAGACACGAAACCGTCCCAGTCTTCACCGGCTTCAGCATGAATTTGAACCTTCTGTCCAGTCGCTTTCTTGACGGTTACACCGCGGGTGTTGATGTGGAGAACGTGTCCATCAAAACCTGCATCACTCACCACGAGATTAGATCCAGACCCCAACACCATCCATTGATCGGACTCTGCCCAGATTTTCTTCGCACCAGCAACGAGCGACCTTGTGGAGGAATACGAGTGGTAGTGCCCCATAGGGCCCCCCACCCGCATGGTGGTTAGCTCAGAAAAGCGCGTCACCTGGGTGACACCACCACGAATGCTTTGCCCAGGACTTTCGTTCCGTCCTCAGTAGACACACTTAGCGCGAGCGTTGCCAAGCCCTCCGCAGGCTCATCAACCTGCGCTAGTGATGCCGATACAGAGACCGTCACCGAACCGGTCGTCGGAACATAGACGGGCTTCGTGAACCGGACTTGATAATCAGCGACAAAACCTTTGGTCCCTAGCCACTCAGTGACTGGGGAAACGGCGAGCCCCATGGTCAGCATTCCATGGGCCAAAACACCCTCAAGCCCGACCGACTGGGCAATGTCATCTCGATAGTGAATGGGGTTGAAATCCCCGGAGGCTCCCGCGTAACGAACGAGGGAGTCTCGGGATACTTCGAAGGTAGCTTCCGTGACGACGTCCCCAACCTCGTGTCCTTCCCACAGGCTCGCCATCTCTAGCCCTCATCCCCTCGAATAACCAACGTCGAAGTCGCCACGACAACGGGCTCACCTGACGTTGTCGCAATACTCGATTGCGACGTCACCATGGTGTGTCCGCCGAGGGATTGAATCTTTGTCACTCGAAGTGTGGCAACCACGTCATCGCCTGCCACCAAAGGCCTCTCATACTGAAACCTCTGATCACCATGGACGACCCTCGAGAAATCGATTCCCGCTCCTGGATGGGCGAGCAATTGTTGAAGTGTTTTTTCTTGAATCACAATCGGAAAAGTCGGCGGCGCAACCACATCCTGGTACCCGGCTTCT
>CAZPBS010000076.1:0-4717 GCA_964584925.1 uncultured Microbacteriaceae bacterium | reverse complement strand
CCCTGACCGGTTCTAAGGGAACCCTGCCTGGTCCTACTTCGACCAGCATCTCCGACGACTACAAGGAGCGCGCTGACGCTGTCTGGACTGCGATGGGTAACCCCTCACTGTTCGGTGACGACGTCTGGGCCTACAGCACCGAGTCCTACGACGCGGTCGTCCTTGTTGCTCTTGCTGCACTGGCAGCTGAGTCCACCGTCTCGACCGACATTGCAGCCAAGCTGCAGGAGGTCTCCGGTGGTTCCGGTAATGGCGAGAAGTGCTACAGCTTCGCTGAGTGTGCTGCCATTATCAACGGTGGTGGAGTTGCCGACTACGACGGCCTCTCCGGTGGAATCGCCTTTGGTGACAACGGTGACCCCACCGAGGCTGCCATTGGTATCTACCAGTACCTGGAAGACAACACCTACGAGCCCATCAACTAGTTGATGGTCTCGGACTGACTCTCGTCAGTAGCGAAGGGCTCCGGCGTATAGCCGGGGCCCTTCGTCATTGGTGGTGATCAGTGTGGTCTATGCAGCATCTCCGCAACTCAAGAATCACAGCACTATGTCACCGCCTGCTCTTGCCAAGGAGTCGGGAAAGAAATTCAGGCACCACGTCACAGACCCACCTTCTGGGGTCTCGCGTGTTTTGGAAAGGCGCTCTAAGCGCCCAGAGAACCGAGGTAGAGCTCAATAACCTTCGGGTCGTTGAGGAGGTCCCTACCGCTGCCGGTGACGGCGTCCTTACCCTGATCGAGTACGTAACCCCGGTCACAAATCTGGAGGCATCGCCGAGCGTTCTGCTCAACCATGATGGTGGTCACACCAGCTTTGTTGATGTCCGAGACACGAAGGAAAGCTTCGTCTTGGCGGACGGGTGAGAGACCAGCGGAGGGCTCATCCAGGAGCAGGACAGAGGGATTCATCATGAGAGCACGGCCCATGGCCACCATCTGACGCTCACCACCGGACAACGATCCAGCTCGCTGCTTGAGGCGAGCACCGAGTTCCGAGAAGAGGCTGGTCACGAGTTCGAGACCTTCGTCATACTTGTCGGGCTTCTGATAGACGCCCATTTGAAGGTTCTCTTCAATCGTGAGGCTGGGGAACACGTTGTTGTTCTGGGGAACATAGCCCACACCGCGTTCTACTAGCTTGTCTGCCTTGAGCCCCGTGATGTTCTCACCGTTGAGGTAGACAGCTCCTTCGCGGACCTTGGATTGACCAAAGATTGCTTTGAGGAGTGTGGACTTTCCGGCTCCGTTGGGGCCGATAATTCCAATCAGTTCACCCTCACGCGCGATGAGGTTACATCCGTTGAGGATGTTCACTCCCGGAAGGTAACCAGCTACCAGGTTGTCGACGTTGACGACGACATTCTTTTCATCAGCCATGGTTTACTTCTTCTCTTTCGGGAGAGTGATGCGACCGGTGACAACACCAAGATCCACATCCTGGTGGCTACCCAGGTAGGCATCGACGACGGCTTCGTCCTTCATGACGGCCTCCGGGGGTCCTTCTGCGATGATGCGACCCTCCGCCATCACGACAACCCAGTCCGCGATGTGGCGCACCATGTGCATATCGTGCTCCACGAACAACACCGTCATACCTTGGGTCTTCAAGTCCAGGATGTGTTCCAACAGAGATTCCGTGAGCGCTGGGTTCACACCCGCCATGGGCTCATCCAGCATGACCAGAGTGGGATTACTCATGAGTGCGCGCGCCATCTCGAGAAGCTTGCGCTGACCACCGGAGAGGCTGGCCGCAAAATCATCCTTGAGTTTCAGGAGCTTGAATCGCTCCAGAATTTCGAGAGCTTTCTCCTCAATTTCTGCTTCCTGCTTCCTCCACAAGAACGGGAAGATGGACTGGAACAAGGATTCACCGGTCTGATCCTTGGCACCGAGCTTCATGTTCTCCAGCACTGTGAGCAAACCGAGAGCTTTGGTGAGCTGGAAGGTTCGAACTTGGCCCATCGAGGCAACCTTGTGTGCCGGAACGCCAGCCAGATTCTCACCTGAGAACGACCAGGTTCCTGAATCAGGCTTGTCGAACCCGGTGAGGAGGTTGAACAGTGTGGTCTTTCCCGCACCGTTGGGTCCAATCAGAGCAGTAATGGCTCCGCGAGGGATTTCCAGGTGCTCGACATCGACGGCCACCAGGCCACCGAACTTCCGGGAGACGTGGTCGGCAACGAGGATCGGGTCGACCTTCTTGACACCGGGAGCTGCATCCCCGACGTGGAGGCCGGTGGTCTTTTGGGGTGCCTTCTTGAGTGGCTTACTTGCGGACAAAGGTCAACTCCCTCTTATCGCCGACGATACCTTGGGGTCTCACGATCACGATGACCACAAGGAGGATTCCCACGAGCACGAAGCGCAACGCTCCAGCCTGTGCTGAGGAGAGTGCCCCCAAGAGGCCTGCCTGAGCCATGGCCGGAAGCAAAGAACCGAGGAATGCCTGGAGAACCCAGAAAATCACAGCTCCGAGCAACGGTCCAAAGACTGTGGCCGCGCCACCCAGCAGAAGGGCTGTCCACACGAAGAAGGTCAGTGAGGTGGCGAAGAGCATGGGGTTTGCCGAGGAGGGCATCACATAGAGCGCGCCACCCAGTCCCGCGACAATTCCTCCCACAATCAGAGCCTGCATCTTGTAGGCAAAGACGTTCTTACCCAGAGCGCGGACTGCGTCTTCGTCCTCACGAATTCCTTTGATGACTCGACCCCAGGGACTCTTGACGAGTCTCCAGAGCAGGAATGCTGACACCGCGAGGATGATGAGGGCAAAGATCAGGACCCAGAACTGGTTTGCCGTGTAGGTCCACGGGCCAAACCCGTAGACACCATCGGGGAAGGGGTTGATGGACCGGAAATCATTGGCATATGCCACGAGTCCGTCAGCCGAGCCCGTGGTTTCAATCCACGTGGTTGAGAGCAAGAGCAACCTGACAATCTCGGCGGCCGCAATTGTCACGATCGCCAGATAGTCCCCCCGAAGCTGGAGTGTCGGTATACCCAGAATCACAGCAAACACGGCAGATGCAGCCATGGCCGCGAGGAACGCAGCCCACCACGGGAAACCGAATGTGAGCGTTGAGATGGCGTAGCCGTAGGCTCCAACGGCCATGAAGCCTGCGATACCGAAGTTCAGCAAACCCACGAATCCGAAGTGAATCGCGAGACCCAGAGCTGCCATGGCGAATGCAATGGTCACCGGACTAAACAGCGCTTGGGCTGTGTTGTTCAAGATTGAAACGAAATCCATCAGTCCAGCCCCTAACCTATTCGCTCTCGTCTACCCAGGATTCCCTGCGGTCGGAAGAGCAGGATCACAATCATCACCACGAGTGCACCGACGTACTTAAGATCCGAGGGAATGAACTGCGCCGACGTTTCGATCAAGACACCCACAATCATGGCGCCGACGAAAGCTCCAAAAGCCGTTCCCAAACCACCCAGAACACCAGCGGCAAAGATGAAGAGCAGAATCTTCTCTCCCATGTCCCACTTCAGACCTGGACGGAAATACGCCCACAGGATTCCGGCAAGGCCCGCGAGACCTCCAGCCATAATCCACACCACACGAATTACCCGGTCCACATCAATTCCGGATGCTGCGGCGAGATCAGCGTTATCGGATACAGCTCTCGTTGCCTTGCCCATCTTGCTACGCAACAACCACATCGCGAAGGCAATGAGCACGACCAGGCTGACACCCATGCTCACAAGATCATTGACGCTCAACGTCACCGTTCGGAAGATGGGAATCTCTGGCGATCCCAGAGCCCCGGGGAGCTGTTCTGTACCTCCACCGAGGAACGCCTGCGTGATGTATCGGAAAGTCAACGAGAGACCAATACTCACAATCATGAGCTGAACAATTCCGACACCGCGAGCCCGCAGAGGTGCCCACACCGCAGCATCAAGAGCCCATCCAAAGAGCGCTGAGAGCGCAACGGCTATCGGGAAAGAGAGCAACAGGGGCACTCCTGCGAGGGTCAGGAACAGTGTGAACAAAGCCCCCAACGTGACCATCTCACCGTGAGCGAAGTTGGGGAGAGCGGTGGTTCCAAAAACGAGGGACAGACCAATAGCGGCGAGTCCTAGAAGTAGCCCGAAGTTAATTCCCGCAAAAACTCGCATAAAAAACTGGTCGAGCTGGCTAGTGGGGTTTCGTTCACCCTCACCGATGAAGAAGTTCCATACGACGGTGTTGGTAAAGCCCCACTCGATGGTCTGTGTTGCTCCACCCTCCAGCACCGCGATGCCTTCAGGCAGGGTGTCTTCGACAAGCGTGATTTCATAGGTTCCGGCCTCGGGAACACCGATTTCCCATTTACCTTCAGCGTCTGTCACGACCTCCGCGGTGTAGCCGTTGCCCTCCACGATGAGTTGCACGCCCGCGAGCGGGGTTCCCTCGTTCTTGACGTTGCCCAGAATCTTGTTTTCGTATTCTTCACCGACCGTGTCAGCCATGGCGGGGGCTGCAGCGAAAACTCCGGCACACGCCAAGACGGCGATGAGGAAGAGTCGTACGACCTTATGGATGAGGGAGCGGTCCTCGGCAGGTGCGATGTTCACGGTGCCTCCCGTTGCTGGTGCGACAGACAACCGGAACCGGTTTCTCTGTGCGTCTTCATTGACACGATCAGTATGGGTCATGTGTTTTCTGTCTCTGCCTCTAACTCAACAGTTCCCCCATTATGCCCATGTAACGCGCTGAGGTCTAAC
>CAZPBS010000075.1:0-4785 GCA_964584925.1 uncultured Microbacteriaceae bacterium | reverse complement strand
AACGCGGGCCTGAGGTGTTGCTGACGCGACGGTCGATGCAGTTGCGTAACCACCGGGGGGAGATGAGCTTCCCTGGGGGTCGGATGGATCCCGGCGAGTCACCGACCGAGACGGCGCTTCGGGAGGCTGAGGAGGAGGTCGGACTCGATCCCCGTTCGGTGCGGATCATCGGTGAACTCGATCATCTCAACACGGTGGTGAGTCGGAGTTACATCGTCCCGAAGGTGGCGGTAGTTGAGGGCCGGCCCGATCTGCGACCGGCGAGCGGCGAGGTGGAGCGGGTGATGTGGGTGGGGCTCGACGAGCTGTTGTCGCCGCTCACCCACCATTCGGAGGTGTGGGGGCGTCCTCCGACGGACCGCCTGCTTCACTTTTTCGAGTTGGCTGACGAGACGGTGTGGGGGGCGACGGCTCATGTGCTGGTTGACCTACTCGACCGGCTGCACGGGCACCCGCGATGACCCGCCAGGCGATGAAGCCGAGCCCACCGAGAACAGCGAGGAAGACGGCGGTCTGACGCCAGCCACCGCGGGCCTCGCTTCCGCATCCGGGTTTCGGGAGCGCGCTGACACATTCCGTGAGGTCTCGATCCGGAGGCAAGAAATCGTTCTCCCCACCGTCGTTCTGAGCAGGCGCGGCCGTCGCCGCGGTGCCGGTGGGTGCGTCAGCGACCACAGGGCCGCTCACGGCGAGCAGTGCGAGCGCGGCAGCGAACAGCATCGCGCCAAGCCGATGCAGTGGGGCGGAGAGGTGGGGGCGAGTCACGTCCTGTGTCTACCATCGGGTGCTTGACCGGAGACAGCGCAACAGTCTCTTCCCAGAGACCGGCTAGTTGGAGCCGATTCTGCATTCCACGTAGCACTCGGGTCGCAGCCTCGCCCGCAGCAACCACACCACTCAGGGCGGTTCTCAGGAAGCGAATGTCGATGCAAGCCAGTTCAACTCGCGGATGAAGCCTTCACCACCGTTGAGATGGCCTTGCCAGGGCTCAATAACCTTCGCCGTTGTCGTTTCGAGGAGCGACGACAGAAGGGCGCGATCTGAGTCGCCCAAAGACGATAGACCAACCCCTTCCCCGTCGATTCCCTCCGCGCCTGCAAGGTGAACGTGTGACGTTTGCGCGCGCAGAGCCTCGAAGTCGTGGTTGATATCGACAGCCTCTGTGGCCGCACACATGAGAAAATGGGATAAGTCAAGGCAGATCGGGAGGCCAAGATTTGTAATGGCCTCCACGCTGCTGGAGGAGTTGAATGTCCGAAGTGCGACCGACCCGCCAAAGTACCATGCGTACGGGGGGAGCCACTGAAAACAAAACAAGACTCCCGGAGAGGCTATTTCGTCACTGAGTTCGCGGCACCGAGAGTAGAACGAGGACAGATCCTCCGCGCTTTGGCTGAAGGATCCGACAATTGGAACAGCGCGTTGAGTCCGGTCTGACAGTTGCCGGGCAAGCTCCACACATCGCGAAACCACCTCGATCGACGATGCACGAACAACAGCGTTCTCTGAGAACGGGTCAAGGAGTTGCGTCGAAGAGACGTAGTCGGGAAGGTGAATCGAAAATGATTCAACCGTGGGAAATTCGACGTCTTCGAGACGCGAAGCAACGTCACCATAGGAGAGATGGAACTCAAGATGCTGAACTGGAATTTTAGAGTGGAGCTCTTGAGCATCTTTCGGTCGAACAGGGATTCCGATTCGGTTTGCTCTTGCGAATTCGAGGGCACAATCGTCAAGAATTGAGGGGCCAAAAACGTGTTCGCGTCCGAGAGCAGTACCTGGCGTAAGGGCCGCCTTTAGACGGAAACCCGACTGGAGCATCGGCTCAACCTCTGTAGGTGCCATGCCAACACCCGGGCTCCGCCGTACAAACGTGTTCGAATTAACTACGGTTCCAGCATCGAGATTCTCTCGAGCATAGAGAGACCGCCCTAGGTTCTGAAGATTAATTCGCTCACCTTGATTCACGATACGTCCGCCACTTCCTGAGAAAAGGACGGGCATTTGATCGAGGAGACTCTGAAGCTGGGCGATTTCTTCGGGGAGTGAGCTAGAGGAGTGATCGAGTCCTTCGGCTGCCATCGAATACGTGCAATGTCGCTCGATAATGGATGCGCCAGATTGGGCGGCAAGCAAGCAAATCGCTACGTTCTCATCATGGCTCGAATATCCCACGGGGCGACCGGTCATGTGAGCAAGCCTCGAGATGAATCCGAGTTGGGCATTGTGCGCAACGGTCGGATAATTCATTACGGCGTGCAGCGCATTCCAATTCGTTCGGTTGGAAATGCGGGACAAAGATTTGGAGATTTCTTCGTCCGTATGCCCACCGGTAGAAATAAGCACGAGTGGTCCCTTGTCGAGAAGGCAGTCGATAAGCGAATAATTTGCCAATTCCGCCGACGGAACCTTGTAAAAATCAAAAGACGCGGCATTTTCCGAGAAGTCTTCAACATCCTCGGCATCAAAAAAACTGATGCCGACTTGCATTCCGAGGCTGCGAGCGTGAGACGCTATTTCGCTAAGAGCAGACGGGCTTAGGTGAGTACGTCTAAGTTCCGCCTTGAGAATTTCGTCTCCAATTTCGACGCGTCCCATTGACCAAAGTCGGTCTTGATTCCGGTACTGCAACTTGACTTTTCGAAGGCCACGCCTCGCAAGCTCCTCGACCAATGTTTTAGCTCGATGAATCGAGCCATCATGATTGATTCCAAGTTCTACAATTACATCAATCATCTTGACCTTGAACTCCGAACGGGTTGCCTGGGTCCATCCCGAGAGAAGAAGATACCCCTTCCGCAATCTCGAAGTCTTCAAAGGTGTCAATATCAAAGCGCGAGACGGCGGACACTACATGCGGTATCGCGTTCGGGTAAAAGCTCAATTCACGGGAGGTGTAGTGACTCAACCGGGCCGCAAATAATGTTCCAGTTGGATGGAATGCATGACCAAGACTGTTGCTTTGTGTCTTGCCTGTTGTCATCGGTGAACCGTCTAAGCACGGCTGCCAAGTACCTTCATCTTGGTCGACGGGAATTCTGAACGCAAAGTCAATAGGAAACTCATAGGGCACGCAGGAAAATCGTGCGTGACCATCCAAAGTGGAGGAAGACAAGAGCCTCTCAAGATCCGCTCGGATCCGAATCGGTGCTGTAGGAAGCATGAGTCCTAACCACTCTGTTGCAATTTTCCCTCCATGCACCCATGCTCTTAGAACGTCAAAAATTTTAGATGACGACTTTGCTTCGCTGCGATCCCGTCGGGAAAAATCCACGTAGTTAGGAGTGATCAGGCCATCCACAGCGCCCTGAATTATCTCTAGATACTCTTCCGAATCGCTCGAGACAACTACTCGTGTGGCGCCCAGTTGGCAGGCTTGCAGGACGGTCCACGCCGTTAGTGGAAGTCCGCAGAACGACGCGATGTTCTTATTCGTCATACGCGTCGAACCCGAGCGAGCAGGGATGACAAGTGTTAGATCCATTGAAGTATTTCCAGTTGCGTCAAGCGATAAAAATCTCGTACATCATTGAACTCATCTTCGTTGAGTTCAACCATTGGTAGTCGCTCTCTTCGGTGCCCGAAGCCGGCCACCTCGAGAAGAGCGCGATTACACCGGTGCCATCCATACTTGTTGACAACGTGGTCCCAGAAGGGGTCATCAATACTCGCTACAAATTGATCACACGTGTCCATGTCCTCCTCCAAGAGGCGCCAAAAAGTGAACGCGATGGAGGGATCGACGAGAGAAAGGCCGTTGAGATACGCGAAATCTGTCCCAGCGAGTTGCGCGAATTCGAGTAGAAGACGTTTCCGTCCTGCTATTGCTAGTGAAATCCGTTCTGGAAGTATCCGTGAGACCTCGAGCAAGTGCTCGATGGACTTGTGATCCTCCTTGATCGCAACGATGTGCTTCATCTCTGCCAAGGTGCTGTAGACATCGAGGGTGAGGTCGGCTGTGATGCCAGTGTATCCGGAGATGACTGGCATTAGGTGGGCTAGGATGGGTCGGTCAATGTTGCTATAAGCAGAGAAGTGCTGTGCGTACTGATCAACAGAAAAAAAGCGCTCATTTGGAAGCGTTGATAACACCACACTAGACGGAAGGTCTAACTGGTTAAACTCCTCTATTCGTGCGTAAGTGGGGCCATCAAGACGTTCTCCGATGATCAGTGTGACGCCGGGAACATAGGCGACGCGATCAGCCAATTCGCGTGCAAGAATGGCCCACTCGTACGCGCGCAATTGTCCGTAGCGGCCATTGTATGGCATTAAGTAAAGTTGCTTTGCTCCGGAGTGAAGAAGGAAGTCGACGTAGCGACGCAAGCTCGTCAGATCAAGCTCGTCGGTATCCGTGAACGGCACATAAACGGTGAATACGGGGCCTCGAAGAAGAGTCATGTCATTCCAGTTTTCGGAAAAGGATTGTAATACGAGAGGCATCTCGACAGATGCCTCGAGACTCTAACTCGCGGCGTCACCTCGGAGCCGTAGTTCGCGCGTTTGATGAGAGTTCGGGCCACTTCGGGTCCTGCTTGAGGACGGAGTGGTGAGCGGAGAGGCGGTGCTGTTCGGTCTTAACTCGTGATGTGCGGAGGTTGTTGTTTGGGCGTGATCTTGATTTGCCCTGAGGACCCGCCAGGTGCATGGCGGCAAGAATCGTGGGTGCGAGATGACAGTTGTCGGCGACCTGGGGTTAAGCGGATCTCTCGCGGTGCGTCCAGCGCCACCTACCATCGGGTGCTTGACCGGAGACAGCGCAGCACCCCCCTCAGCGGAGGCCCG
>CAZPBS010000074.1:0-4824 GCA_964584925.1 uncultured Microbacteriaceae bacterium | reverse complement strand
TGACAGCTCGGATTCTGGTCGTCGACGACGACGTTGCGCTTGCCGAGATGATTTCCATTGTTCTGAAGGGCGAGGGTTACGTTCCCCATCAGGTTTTTGATGGAACAGAAGCTTTGACCCAAATTACTGAGGTCAAGCCCGATCTTGTGCTGCTGGACGTCATGCTTCCAGGCCTCGATGGCATCGAGGTGTGCACGAGAATTCGAGAATTTAGCGGTGTTCCCATCATTATGCTCACCGCTAAGGGCGACACCACTGACGTGGTGAAAGGTCTCGAGAGCGGGGCTGACGACTACGTGGTGAAGCCGTTTAACCCCAAGGAATTGGTAGCCAGGATTCGCACGAGGTTGCGGCCCACTTCTGAGGGAGCGACCAGCATCATCTCTGTTGGAGATGTCACCATCGATGTGCCCGCGCACGAGGTGAGGCGAGGGGAGAGCAGAATCAATCTAACCCCGCTCGAGTTTGATCTCCTACTTGCACTAGCGCTCAAGCCCCAGCAGGTTTTCACGAGGGAAATGCTGCTCGAGCAGGTGTGGGGATATCACTACAAAGCCGACACCCGGCTCGTGAACGTGCACGTGCAGCGCTTGCGCGCGAAGGTTGAAATCGATCCGGACAACCCGCTCATCGTGCAAACAGTCCGTGGAGTGGGCTATCGCGCTGGCGAATCTGTAGGTCAGGCTGTCTCAGACTCATGATGCAGGCGGCCTGGCAGGCCTTTCTTCGTGCAGTAATGGCTCCGATCAGAGCATGGCGGTTGTCGCTTCTCGCTCGGACGGTGGCGATTACCGTCACTCTTTCTGGACTCGCGGTGACCCTAATCGGCGGCTACATGTCGCTAACCATCGCGGATAGTTTGTTTACCGGTCGTAGTGACCAGATTCTCAGTGAGACGGCGAGAGCGGCCAGTACTGCCCAATCGTTGTTCGATAACTCGGTGACACCTGCGGGAACCATCGATATTGAGACCGCGAACACCTCCGCACAGACCGCGATTCGCTCGGCGCAATCGAGCCCTGGGGGCAGCGGGTTCGCTATTTTGCGCACCCCCGGTCAAATCACAGCGCAAACGATGACCTCAACCTCCACTGCCGGGCTGGATCTCTCTGTGGTGACGACCGAGCTTCGCTCCCGACTCGTGGCAGACCCCGACCAAATTCACTATCAATCAGTCCTGCTCGATGTCCAGGGGGAGCAGCGCCCCGGTTTTGTGAGCGCTGTAGCGCTCCAGGTTCCGAGTGCTGGTCAGTATGAGCTGTATTTGGTTTACGACCTGGTGGATGTGCAGAGCACCCTCACCCTGATTCAGCAAACCCTGATCGCTGGTTCTTTGGCGCTGGTCGTTGCGATTGGAGTGGTGACCTTCTTCGTAGTGCGGCTGGCAATCGGACCGGTCCGCCGAGCGGCGCAAACAGCGGAGCGTCTCGCTCAGGGTTTCCTGGAGGAGCGTTTATTCGAACAGGGTGAGGACGTGATTGCTGTTCTTGCCCGCTCGTTCAACAAAATGGCCGACAGTATGCAGAACCAAATTGAGAAATTGGCCACTCTGTCCAAAGTCCAACAGCGTTTTGTGTCTGATGTTTCTCACGAGCTGAGAACGCCATTGACAACTATTCGGTTGGCGGGGGATGTTCTTTACGAGCAACGTGACTCCTTTAGCGCGGAGAATGCCCGCACTCTGGAGCTCCTCATTACTCAAATTGAGCGATTTGAAATCATGCTCACTGACCTCCTGGAAATGAGTCGCTACGACGCAGGTGCGGTCGCGCTCGAAGTTGATGAGGTCAACATTGTCGCGTTGGTCGAAGACTGTTTGGATCAGTTGGGATCGCTCGCGACCCAAAAGGGTTCAAACTTGGTCGTCGATGTTCGAGGCGGCTACGGCGAGAGTGAAGTGGATCAGCGTCGTATTCGTCGCATCATCTTGAACTTCGTGGGCAACGCAATCGATCATGGAGAAGGTCGACCCATCGTGGTGTTTGTCGATTCTCATGAAGACGCTGTCGCCATTGCCGTGCGTGACTGGGGAGTGGGAATGACCCCAGATCAAGTTGCCCGAGTGTTTGACAGGTTCTGGAGAGCAGATCCTTCCCGCCAACGGACAACCGGAGGAACGGGTTTGGGGCTTGCAATTGCTAGCGAAGATGCGCTTGCCCACGGTGGCCAGATCGACGTCTGGAGTAGGGAGGGAGAAGGAAGTTGTTTCCGATTGACCATTCCCCGAACACCGCTTGCTGAATGGCGAGAGTCACCCCTACCGCTGCCTCCGGAGAGCGATGCCATCGACTCTTATCTCGCTGAAGAGGACAGTGCGCGAGGTGCCCTGACATGAGATTGGTTCGCACCCCGCTCATCGCCTTGCTCGCAGCATTTCTTGCGGCATGCACATCGATTCCGAGTTCGGGGCCCGTAAATTCGACTGCTCGCACCAGTGGTGTTGATGCCTCTGATGTTGATTTCCTGCCACCGGGACCCTCAACGGGGGCAACGCCGGAGGCAATTATTGCGGGTTTCATTGCGGCCGGTACAGCCGCCCAAGACAACTATCGCGTTGCCAGGAGCTACCTTTCACGGGAAGCCAGAGAGGGGTGGAACCCCAACGCATCAGTGCTCATACGCCGAGGCGAGCCAGCGGTGTCACTTCAATCGAGCACCGTCGCAAACTATGTGGTTCCCGTCATCGCCAGTGTTGATGAGCTTGGCCGCTTGTCGACGAGCGCCGCAGTGAGCTCCCAGACACTCGATTTTCGACTAATCCTGGAAGACGACGAATGGCGAATCAGTGGTCTAGCTGATGGCATCGTGTTGACCGAAGCTGCCTTTGCGGAAGCTTTTGCAAGTTATCGTCTCTATTACTTCTCTGCTGGATATCGAGAGCTCGTGCCCGATCTGCGCTGGTTTGCCACCAGGGGGGAGGTGTCGTCCAAGATTGTGCGAGCTCTGCTTGAGCCGCCCTCCTTCTGGCTTGACCAAGGGGCGACGGTGTCTGCGTTTCCCGAAGGCACCCAGCTCGCCCTCACCCCAATTCCTGTGGTCGATGGTGTGGCGAGTGTGGACCTAACGACGAGAGTTCTTTCCGCTGACGAGATCACCCGCGCGCGGATGCTGACTCAACTCTCGGTGAGCTTGGCGCAAGTCCAGGGGATCACGTCTGCTCGAATTTCGGTCAACCAGAACGACTTGGTCATCAGTCCACTCGGGGAGGAGGGACCAACGCTCGTCAGTGGCCGAGATTCTCGTAGCCTTGTCTTGAGCAATCGACGCTTTGGATATCTCCAGGGGGGAGTAGTCCAGGAAGTCGACGGTCTCTCCACGGCTGTAGCGTCACTCATTCCTCAGAAGCTTTTCTATTCGGCGGCCTACCAACGGGCTTTGGCGACGCGGAGTGATGGTCTCTGGAGTCTCGAGCCGGGTCGAGAGCCAGTCGTCATCGACCCAAGGGAAGGGCTTGTGCGCGGGATTATCGATAACTGCGGGTTTGTCTGGTCGAGCACGAGCCAGTCTTCTCCCGAGATGGCCCAAATCATTACCCCCCAAGGCGGGACCGTGCCCTTGGCGCTGGACATCGGTAGCAATGCCTCGCTGGTGTCCTTTGAACTAGCGCGTGATGACACCCGCTTACTCGCTCTCGTTCAGACCGATAGTGGAGTGAGGGTCTTGCTCGGAGCCATCACCCGCTCGGATGAGTGTGAGCCAGTCTCAGTGGGAGAATTCATCGAGTTGGGACCACTTCCTGGGCAAGGAGTCGATGCGGCCTGGATCGATGACTCCCGGATTGCGGTGGCGCTCGCCGATGATGCCACCGGCCAAGGCGAGGTTGTTGTCTTTGATGTGAGCGGGCAATCATCATCGCTGGGTCGACCGTTCCGACCGGTCACACTCGTGGGAGGGGTGGGTGGAATCTCAGGACTCCGCCTGTTGGCCGAGGATGGCTTGATTTATCAGCCGCGCGGGAATGGTTGGCAATCCACCGGTGAGCGGGCCAGTGTGCTGGTGACCCAGCGCTAAGGCTCTTGGCCGAGACAACTTTTCTTGACTCGCTGAAGAGGTCTACGCTGAAGAGACACCTCATCACCAGCGCCAGGCGCCTCAGATTTGAAGGAGGGTCCCATGGACATCACACTCGCAGCTCATGGAGTCGCAATTCCGGATCGGTTTAGGGATTACGTCGACGAGAAAGCAGACAAAGTACTTGCGCTCGCGGAACGAGCTCAGAACTTTCAAGTCAAGGTCTCACGTGAGAACTCGAGTCGCGGTGGTGCATCAGAGGACATTGTGGAGTTGACGGTGCTGGGCAAGGGCCCGGTGATCCGCGCCCAGGCTAAATCACCGGACAAGTACGTGGCCTTCGACCAGGCGCTAGACCACCTCATCAAACGTCTGCGCAGAGCGAAGGACAAGAAGATGGTCCACCACGGCCGTCAACGACCTGAATCTCTCAGCGAACTGAGTGCTGGTGGTTTCCCTGGCATCGACATCACTCCGGCGAGCGTTGAAGTGTTGCGGAGTGTTGCAACGGGCAGCATTGCGGTGATTTCCGATGATGAGGAGACTGATGATTCGCAGGCTTCTGAAAGCCCGGTGGTGATTCGTAAGAAAGTGTTTGAGCCCCACGTCACGACCCCTGAGGACGCCGTAGATTACATGGAGGTCGTGGGACACGACTTTTATTTGTTCATCGACAAAGAGACTTCCATGCCAAGCGTCGTCTATCGGCGCAAGGGCTGGAACTACGGTGTTATTTCCTTAGCGGAGTAAGAGGCCTAAAGCGCTGGTTGGTAGCATAAGTGGTCGAGTTTCCCCGGGTCTTCTGTAGGCGAG
>CAZPBS010000073.1:0-4914 GCA_964584925.1 uncultured Microbacteriaceae bacterium | reverse complement strand
ACCAACGCTCTGGCGCACCGCTGCCACGACGGGCTCATTGGAGTCGACAAGGATGGCCACGTCACCGTTCCCCAACTCATCCAGGGTGAGGTCGACGACCTGCCCTGCCACCAGCTCTACACGCGTTGTTGTCGGTGCACCTGAGGCTCTGAGTATTCGAACACTGACTGACGCATCGTTCTCTGGGGAGAGTAATCGGAGCGCTCCTCCCACATCGACATAGCCCTCTTTGCCCTTGATCGGACCGAGGAGGTCCTCGGGCGCAAGATAAACCCCGGGAATAACGCGCTGCGTACCAGGCGCCGGTTGACCCGTCACGATCGAGAGCCCATCTGCCAGGAGACCTCTCACGATCGAAGCATGAAGTGCTGCCACTACTCCCACGCCTGTGCTGGTGATGCGAATAACAGGGGACGCTTCACTGGGCGCCAGGCCTGCCAACGAGAGAACTCTTTGCGCTCCGGGTTGCACCAGAATGCCCTGGCCAAGAGGCGAGGAGATTGGTCCAGTGGCCCCCCAGATGTCAATATTTACTGTTGCTGGAACATCTGCTGGGTTGGAGATAGACAAAGCCGCTTGTCTACCGGTCGTGGTGTCTCCACCGACCAGCCAGGTTTCGGTGCGAGGCTCCTGGCACTCCGATACGGCAAGCCCCCGTACATTGAGGTTTGCCAGGCTCTGGTAGCTAACGGCAGCAAGGGGGCCCTCTGCCGCTGCCTGTGAGACGACGACCGGGTAGGTCGTGCTGAGCGCTCCCTCGAGAGACAATCCGTCAAGCACTGTGGTGCTGGAAAGCGCGGAGGTGGTGGGGTTCGCACCGGCGAGAGCTTCACTGGGTGATCCATAGGCCACAGGCTCAGAGCTTGCAGACCCAAACGACAAACCAGGACCCATACAGACCAAGACTCGATCCGGCTCTGCCGGCATTACCTCGACCAAAGGCATATCTGGAACTGGGCCATCAAAGCTTCGAACAATTCCGGCAGGAACAGCGGTCACCGAGAGCAGCACACCGATCACCAACGCGATTGTCGCCACCACCGACGCAACTGTCCTGCTCGCAAGGTTTCTCGCGCCGTGTTGAGGGATGTGGTTAGAGGTCATCTGATGTCTCCTCCCCCAACGTCGGAACCGCATCATCAATAGGTCGACTTGTTCCTCGGGAGCGACGCTCAGTCGGGACCGCCAGAATCGTGGCCACGGTCAACAAACCAAGGAACCATTGCCCCGCTAGTCCCACCTCCGCGGCCTGTGGCGCGACAATCGCTGGGCCTGGATCCTTGACCTGCCAGAGCTGACCCGAATCAACAGAGCTAGCACTCACGAGCTCTGGTCGTTGAGCGAGCGAGAGCGCCGCCTCGCCGTCTGCAGAATCTCTCAAGAGGACGAAAGAGATTCCGTACTTGTCAAAAAGAGGAGCTGGGTCAGCGGCACTGGGTCGAACCAGAATGGCGGCAAGCCTTGCCAAGTCCTCATCGCGCTCCAGAAGGGTGGTGTCTCGACCTCGAAGAAGTGTCGAGGATTCCATCAAAGTCACACCCCCACCTCGCTCCAGAGTCACGAGATAAGCATCCTCGGTGGCCGTGAGGACGATTGTGCCCACTTGGGGTGATTGAGCCGCTTCTGCTGCGACAAAGGCCGGCAATGTTCGAGGCGCAGAAACAGGTTGCACGCTGACATTCCCTGACCACGCCTGAACAGCCATGAGTCCGGGGGCAACAAACCCGGTCAGGACGAGGGACACACCAGCAATCCGCGCCGCTCCTGGACCAAACCCTCGAAGAGCGTTGCCCAGGGAGTCGTGAAAGTCGACACGATCCAACACGGAACCAGCGCCCACCAAGAGTCCGAGAACGAGCACTCCCACGGCAACACCTGGCCAGACAAAAACTGCGTCTGCTCCCTGAAAGCCTGAGAACAGGGACGGCGCCACCGTCGCAGCCACAAGGCCCATCGCCACTAACAATCCAAAAACAAGACTCGCTCTCGCCTGCCCCAGAGCAAGAGACAACAGGGCAAGAACAATGAGAAGTGGTCCCATTGCGAAAATCAGGATGGCAAGATTCCCCGACGAGACGCCCATTATGTCCGACACAGACTCTGAGAGAGGCTCTGGCCAGCCCAACAGGGCTGACCACCACGGTGCCTGACTAAATGGGGATGCATGGCCAGGATCCGCAAAGAGCACACCCCAGTTGTCCCACCAACGGCCACCAACCTGATCCCACCACCCGAAAAATCGCGGAAGAGAAAGAAAAACAGCGGGACCCACAACAACCGGAATCACACCGGCGACCATGCGGACCGGATGGGACAGCGATCGGGAGAGGGCGACCACAACTAGGGCTAACACGACGACCGGCCATAGAGAGGGTGTCGCTGCGGTGACCACAACAGTCGCCAATGATGCCTGCCCCACTCTTTGCCACGATTCGTGCGCAGTCATCAGAGTTCCCAACAACCAAGGCAGGGCCAGTAGCGACAGGACGGCTCCCACTCGCCCGTCAGCTAGCGCCAGCAACAGAGGAGGGCTGACCGCCCAGAGGAAGGCCACAAGCGTCGTCGTCCACGCTTTGCTCAGCAGCTGCGAGAAACCCCACCACGCGATGGCACCCGCTAAAGGAATTGCCGCAACGAACAGAACCACGAGCGCGAGATTGGGGTTCCACCACGTCATAGTGCCCAAAAAGGCAAAGAGGGCTGCTGCAGGATCGGCAGGAATCAGGGTGCCCTGGGAAACACCATCGAGTGTCGGCAAGGCCCATGCGTTGTCCCACACACCCATGCCACTTTCTGCAAGAGGGACAAGGCCTCCCCCTAGGAGGACATCAGCTCCCCACCATCGACCAAAGACGAGTCCCGACACAGCGGTGAGAGTGAGAACCAACCAGGGCAGAGTAGGGAATATGGGTGGCTGAGGGTTCCTAGCAGCACGTTCTTCCTCGGTGGCAAGAATCGCTTCCTTGGCAATCGATTTCCGTTTGCGGACATCGACTGGATCGAGCCGCAGAGAGTCAATGGTGGCCCAGGTGGTGACGCGATGCGACGACAACACCCCCCTAGCCCTCAGGATGGACCCCGTTTGGGCGAGCGCCCCCACAGCCGCGAGAACCTCCGAGGCCATACGGTCTGGTCGCTTCACGAACAGCTGAGCTCCGGCTCTGGCCAGGCCCCAGGGCAGTACCCACACCAGCAGCACGGGCACGAGCCAGAGTGGTGCGTAGACGAGGCGACGATAGAGCCACGCCCGTCTGGCAAGGAAATGCCCCCGAACGCCTGAGAGCTTCTTCCTGGCACTCCAGTCCGCGGGACCCGCACCGACGTGAACAACGGATCGAGGCACAACGACGACTCTGTGCCCGGCCAAGCGTGCTCTCACGCAGAGGTCAAGCCCACCATCGAGCGGGCTGAGGCCTGGATCAAAGCCGCCAAGCTGGCGCAAGGTGGCGGCGTGCACGAGCATCCCGACCTCACCCACGGCAAGCACATCGCTGAGGCGGTCATATTGAGCCTGATCACGTTCACGCTCTGCGAGCGCCATGCGCTCACCGAAACGACTCATCGTTTCTCCCATTTCGCGAATCACACCAGGCTGGTCGCTCATACGCTGCTTCGGTCCAGCAATTTTGATGAGCGGTGCGCTCTCGACAACCCCAGCGAGCCTCTCCAGTGCTGAATCGCTGGGGGTGGAGTCATCGCGGAGCAACCACACCCACTCTGGGTCCGGGATTGAGCTGTTTTCACCGAAGGCAGAGACCATACCCTCCTCAATCGCCTCGGCAAATCGAACGGAGTAGGGCACACTGACGGTGGTCCAGGAGAAAGCAGTGCCCTCGAGTGCTGCATCGATCTGGGGTCCGAGCGTGGAGTCAGCGGAGGAATCAACGAGAATGAGGCGAGATATGGGCCTGGTTTGAGTCGTGAGAGCTCTCAAACTCTCTGTGAGGTGTTCTCCGCCTTGGCGAATTACGAGAATCGCCGTGATGCTGGCGCGCATGAGGCTCCGCTACGCGCGTCTGCGCAAACGACGACGCTCACGCTCTGACAACCCGCCCCAAATTCCGAAGCGTTCGTCGTTCTTCAGCGCATACTCCAGGCATTCAGCTTTGACTTCGCAGCCTGAACAAATCTTCTTGGCATCCCGAGTGGAGCCACCTTTTTCTGGAAAGAAGGCTTCGGGATCGGTCTGAGCGCAGAGAGCATCGGCCTGCCAGGCGAGGGCTCCTTCTTCGTCCTCGGGGCGACGGATTCCGGGGATTCCTAGTCTTACCGGGTCTACGAACCAGTTATCGGGAACAGAATTCCGATACTCGCTCACGTGGGCTCCTTTACCGCCGCCGTCCGGCCTCAGACATCAGGTCTCCACAATTACACCGGTGTAATTACCCCACGTCAAGTCCTAGAGCGCCAAACACTCATGTGGGGGTTTAACTTACGAAGTTTTAGTGATTACCCAAGAACCTGTGGATAAGCGCAGCAAGACGCTGTGATGAGGACTCCCAGCCAGCCTTTTCTCCCACGAGCCTCTTCGCTTGCGTGGTCATGAGAGCCGCGTGCTCACTGCTAGCAGTCAGAGCGCGCTCGATTGCTGCGGCAAGTGCGTCCGCGTTGCCCACCGGGAATGTCCACCCCGTAATGCCCTCCATTACCCACTCCGCAGAACCAGCGGTGAGAGAGCTCACGACTGGAACCCCCAGAGCCATAGCGTCCAGGACAGTCACGGAGGTTCCATCTGTTCGGGGGGTCACCACCACCACATCAGCGAGGCCCATCATGGAGCGAAAAACTTCTGGCTCCCGAAGGGGTTCAAAGTGCGCACTCTCACTCAGTCCTGCCAAGGCAAGCCGCTCTTTGGTGTCTGCAACCAACGACCCAGCCTCCACGAAGACCGCGAGCACGTTAGGAACCGTTGCC
>CAZPBS010000072.1:0-4950 GCA_964584925.1 uncultured Microbacteriaceae bacterium | reverse complement strand
GTAACACAAAGCTGATGGTGTGGAGGGACTCAGACTGTGGCAGGTGAGTAACGGGGGTGGTCATAGCAATCTGTCGACGCGCTTGGTTGGCACCCGAGATATAACTGACAAGCGGCCGAAAGCCCGCGTTCCCCGCATTCTGGAAGGGCCCAGCCACGTCCACGGAGATTAAGGTATGGGCGGGATAGTGCCGAACTTCAACAGAACCGGAGAGCTCCTCCAAAATTGTGTACGGCTGGGATGCGACCATCTCTAACCTCCTTGGCTCGTAGACCCTACCCTCCGAACCTGAGTCGGGAAACAACGGAAATTGGACCGGTCCGAAGATCTCCGAACCTAATGGGCATTCTGGGCCCGGGAGGAGCTGCCTGGAAGGGCCCAGGGACAACGAGCCTCGTGGAGTAGCTCTCGTCGCCTTTCGGTCTGCTACTTGACAGCCCCCGCCGACACACCAGAGATGATCTGCTTCTGCATCACAAAATAGAACAAAACAATGGGAGCCACCGAGAGCACCAATCCGGCCATCGCCAGGCCGTAATCCGAAGTATACGTTCCATAGAACACATAGGTTCTTAGCGGCAGAGTCCTCAAATCCTGCGTGAGAACCAGCGAGGGAAGTAGGAAATCGTTCCAAATCCACAGACCGTTCACGATGGCAACCGTTGCGGTCACCGGAGAGAGCATTGGAAAGATGATCCGGCGGAAAATCATAAAGTCCGATGCCCCGTCCATTGCAGCCGCCTCGTCGAGTTCGTAGGGGATGTTGGAGATGAAACCGTGGTAGAGGAAGGTCGATAGAGCAACGCCGAAACCCACGTAGAAGAAGACCAATGCGGTTCGCGAATTCAACATCCCAAAGTCACCAAACAATCCGACAAACGGAATCATGAGTGCCTGAAACGGAACAATCATCGAGGCAACGAGAATAAGAAAGGTCGCCGAACTGAACTTATTTTTAGTGCGCGCAAGGTAATAGGCAAGCATCGACGAGGTGACAATGATCGCCGCCACACTAGTGATTGTCACCACAATTGAGTTGGTCAGCGATTGGAAGTATTCCATTCGCTCCGCAGCCTCGAGATAATTACTGAAAAGCCAGTCCTGAGGCGGAGACAACGGGTTATTGCGGATGTCGCGTTTCTCTTTGAAGGAGTTGAGAAGCACGAGAAAGAAGGGGAAAGCATAAATGGCGGCAAGAATCCCACCTCCGATCGCGAATCCGCGACGAATATTGCGTGACTTTTTCATCGCTGAACCTCAGCTCTCTTACTCAGGACAACTTGGGTGAGTGCTGCTGCCGCAATAACCAGGAACATCATGACTGCCTGAGACTGGCCGGTGGCAAAATTTCCAAACCCGAAAGCCTCTTTGAACACATGCAAGGAAATGAGCTCGGTAGTTCGGTACGGCCCGCCCCCTGTAAGTGCAAGGTTCAAGTCATAGGCCATGAAGCTATTCCTAATCGTCAAGAACATCGAGATAGTAAATGCCGAAGCCATGAGCGGAATCTTGATGGATAGCAGTGTTCGAAGTGCAGAGGCGCCGTCAATAATGGCAGCTTCCAGAACGTCTTTCTCAATGCTCATGAGACCAGTCACATAAATAATCATCATGTAGCCACCCATTTGCCAGACCGTGACGATAACCATCGCCCAGAATGCCGTGGTCGGCGACAGGAGCCAATTGTCATTAAATATCGGCAGTGAAAAAGCTTTAGATATCGAGGGAAGCGCCTCTCCAAAAATAAACTGCCAAATGAGGCCAAGAATTACACCACCGATGAGGTTCGGCACGAAAAAGAAAGTTCGGTAGACATTTGCTGCCCTCATGGGGATCGTCACGAGGAGCGCAAGACCAAAACCGACGAGGTTGACCAGAATCAGTGAAGCGATGACGTATCCGAAGGTCATCGTCATCGCTGACCAAAACGCTTCATCTTGAACCGACAACACGTAGTTATCGAGTCCTACGAAGGAGTCAAACTCAAAACCGTCCCAGTTTGTGAATGTGAGGAAGATGCCTCTCAGAAAGGGAACGATGAGCACCAGCGCAAAAACAGCTAGAGGTAAGGCGGCAAAAATGCCAAAACGTTTAAAGCTCTTCAAACTCTTCTTTGATGTTTCAGACTTCATCGTCCTCTACTTTTCGATTTCTAAGGGCGCGTGGCCCCAGCCATTTTAGCGACTAGGGCCACGCAACCATTAAGTCAGCCGAAGCCGAGTGAACTGGCGACTATCGCCAACTCTTCTCTGCTCCAACCCATGCGCCTTCCAGCACTTCTGCATAGCCGGCGCGATCGACGACGCCGTCATAGTAAGGCTGTCCACCTTCATAACCGTAGACATCCTGCAGACCTGCGGGATAGTAACTGTTCATCCACTCGAGGGTCTTACCCCCGGCGATGTATGCAGCAATGTCCTGCGACATGTACGTGCTCGGGCTCACGGTGAAGCCTTCGTACATCGGGATGAAGTTCATGCCGTCTTCCTCAATGGGACCAGCCCAACGAGCTTGACCCTCTGGGGTCGTCAGCAGCCAGCTGAGGAAGTCAATTGCGCCTGCGCGCTCTCCCTCGGTCGACTGAGTTTCGTCGATCATGATGTAGAAGGGAACACCAACTGAGATGGAGTCGTTGCCGTAGTCACCAGCGTTTGCGCCGGTAGGCATCGGCATCACACCAAAGGATCCCTCAGGAGTTGTCTGGAGCAAGTTGGGCTCGGCCCAGTTACCCATGAACCAGAAGCCAACTTCGCCCGTGGCAAGGTTCTCAACGCCCTGGTCGTAGTCGGTGTCGGCGATGGATGCCGAGTCAATCGAGTACTCCTTCATTAGGTCGAAGGTGTCAAGCCACTCAATGAACTTGGGGTCATCCATCAGTGAGTAAGTCTCGTCAACAAGGCCGTCCAAAACGGTCAGCTTGCCTTCGAGGTCCTCAGCAGCGGTGGTGTGGTAGATGTTGCTGAAGTGAGCACCTAGTGACCACCAAAGACCTGAGAAGTGCACGGCCGAACGGCCGGTTGCCTCTACAGCCTGGAATGCCTCTTCAAGGTCGGCACGGGACTGGATAGCCGTGGGATCAACCCCAGCCTCGTCCAAAACGGCCTTGTTGTAGAGAAGCCCAAAGGCCTCAGCGGTAACAGGAATACCAACCTGCTTGCCGCCGATGTTTGCTCCGTCGAGTGATCCAGGAGCAGCCAGTGCAGCGAGGTCCGAACCAGTCCAGTCCATGACACGGTCCGCCATGTCAGGGAGTTCCTGTAGAGCAGTCATCACTACTGGCGCCTGCTCGGACTCGTAAAGGGGAGTCACTACAGAGAAGAAGGGCTCACCCTGTGGGTAGTCAAGAACAACGATTTCGTAGCATTCCTGGGACGCGTTGTACTCATCAACTGCTCCAAGGAACTGATCGCGAATCTCAATCTTGATGGTGTTGAGCCACGTAACCTCAGTTACAGACTCACACGCAGCGCTGTCTCCGCTTGAGGCGGGTGCACTCGAGGTGTCACTGTCGGCATCAGCCGCACATGCCGACAATGCGATTGTCAGCCCAGCTGCCGTAGCGACAGCCAACCATTTCTTAATCAATCTGTTCTCCTTTGTCCAGATCATGGAACCGGTTGCGCAATTGCACAATGTCGTTACTCTACCGGCGAGGGAAGACTTTTCAAACCCTGATTGAAGCGTGTTACCAATCTGGAATAAACCAAGAGGGCACGCGGGTGACCTGCAGACAGGTCTGAATTTAGGACAGAACTATAAGCCCGGATTCTCTTGTCGCCGACACTCTGCAGGGGTCGGACAACTCACCCACGAACACACCATCGTGATACCCCGTGAAGCCGATGAGATACCACTCACCAGTCGGCTTCTGCACGAGGCGCCCTGCATAAACACTCGGATCGAGGATGGGTCGCGCAGAGTTGAAATCAATGAAGTCCTCGAGGGACGCCACCACGACTGAGTAGGTGGCGTCGACCTTTCCCCACTGTGCCAGCCGCTCCGGAGAAAGCTCTCGCCATCCGCAGCAAAACAAAAGAATAGGCACCCCGTCCACCTCGGCGTATTGGAAGACCTCCATTTGACCAAAACCATGGTGAGGTTCGGACAGTGGCGGGCGCACGGCCCAGGTGACAAGGTCGTCTGAGTGAGCAACGCCCAGAGCACCTCGCCTCGCTGGGTCGCCATGACGGTGTCTTGCGGTAATGAACATCGTCCATGAGGAGCTCCCTGGTTTTTGAAAGACCCAAGGATCTCTCCACGCTTGGTCAGGCCAATCTCCCTGCTCAAGCGTTTCGTACCATTGGGAATCTGCTTCGATGACGGGGGTAGTGCGTTTCTCCCACGTGATGAGGTCGTCTGAGGTCGCAACTCCGATTCGTTGGATCATTCCTCCGTCTTCCCTCGAAGAGCCGGTGTAGAACATCAGCCACGAGCCATCATCTGCCCGAATGACCGAACCAGTCCAGGTGGTCCACGAATCGAATCCTTCACCCTGAGTTGGAGCCAACGCATCGGGGAGAATCTCCCACTTCACGAGATCGCGAGAAACCGCGTGACCAATAGATGGTGCTCTGTGGCGCTCTTCGGGATCTTTGAGCCCTTTAGAAGCGCAGAGGTAAAAAGCGTGGCAGTCGTCACCGTCCCATACGAACCACGAATCCCATACCCATCTGTCAGGCAAAGCTAAAGCCATCTCACGGTCCCTCCATGGATTAACAACGAGGGAAACCTTAGTCCTCGCCTTCCTCGTTTCGAGACATCTTAAAAACCTCAAGAGCGGCCGTGACGGTCTGTTCAACCTCCGTGAGGAGGGTCGACACGTCAGCCGATTCCAGCAAATCTTGATGGTCGAGGGTTCCGAGCGGTGCGATGCCCGCAAGCTGCCACGCCCTCGCCACGGGATCCTCCGCCAGTTCGATATCTGTGGGCCAAGGAATCGAGAGGTCAAGC
>CAZPBS010000071.1:0-5140 GCA_964584925.1 uncultured Microbacteriaceae bacterium | reverse complement strand
GGCCATCGAGCTCTTCGAAGAAGTGAGACATTTCGGACTGCCATCTCGCGTTGACCTCCGTGGCCGCCATTCCCGCGCGGGCGGCGTCCAGATCGGGGGTCTCGAAGTAGCCAAAAAGTGTGGCGTCATCGCGATCGAGAAACAACGAGTAGTTGGTCCAGCCCGTCGCGGAGAGTGCCTCCAGCATGTCGGGCCAGACAGAGCGATGGCGCTCCACGTATTCGTCGAGGAGGTCCTTTTTCAGTTTTAGACGGAAACCCACGCGCTGCATGATGCTGCCTTTCTGTGTCGTTAACCACCTCGGGTGGTAGCCCATGTCATGACTACCACCCGAGGTTTCTAGCTAGCTACCAGGAAATTAGTAAATCTCCTTGAAGGTGGCAATGTTGTCGATGGTGAAGGTGAAGGGGTCACCGAGGTAGGCAATGCCACCCTCGACCACTTCGTAGCTTCCCTCACCAGCGGAGAAGGTGGATCCAACGGAGCCGTCGAACTCACCGTTCATGCCGAGAACAGCTGCGTAGACCGCAACGTAACCCAGGTCAATGGGGTTCCACAGACCAACCTTGGCGATGGTGCCATCTTCGATGTACGGAGCCATCTCAGAAGGCAGACCCAGACCGGTCACAGCGACAGAAGCACCCTTGGCCTTCTTCTCCTGTGCAGCGGCCAGAACACCCACGGTGGTGGGGGCAATGATGCCGGCTACGTCAGGGTACTGCGACAGGATGGCGTTGAACTGCTCCACCGACTTGGTGGCGTCGTCATCACCGTAGAAGGTTGCCGACTCGAGGTCTCCACCACACCAAGACATGTTGGGGTAGGTGGCCTCAAGGTAGGGTCCCATGGCGGCAATCCAGACGTTCTGGTTTGCAGCGGTAGCGGCAGCGGAAAGAATTGTGACACAACCCTCTTCGCCAATTTCCTCGGCAACCCAGTCAACCTCAGCGGTACCAATGCGGTCTGCTGCGGAAGGAAGGACCGAGACCAGACGGGCGTCAGCGGACTCAGCAGCGACGTCAGCGTCAGAAGTCACAATGGTGATTCCTGCAGCAGCAGCCTCCTGCAGAGCCGGAACGATGGCGTTCTGGTCAGCAGCGGAGATAACGAGAGCGTCGTAGCCCTCCTGGATTACCTGGTTGATGAACTGAACCTGGGCGGGGCCGGTGGCCTCGTTGGGTCCAATGTAGTCACAGCTTGCACCGAGTTCTTCACAGGCCTTCTGAGCACCCTCATCCCATGCGGAGAAGTAACCAATGTTGATGGCCTTCGGCATGATGGCGATGCGGTATGACTCAGCAGTCTCCGTCGTCGTCTCTGTCGAGCTCGACGTTTCCTCGGTGGTCGTTGCTTCTGGTGTGCTGGCACACCCGGCAATACCGAGTGCAACAACTGCGCTCAGAGCGAATGCACGAGCGCCCGACTTAAATAGTCGATTATTCATTTCCCACCTCTCGAATGGTTTTCTTGGTGTTGTCCTTGCTCTCCGCACGAGTGCGGTTGCGCAAGGTTTCAGTTACCTTTGGTGCGATAACTGAAATCAACAGCAACCCGCCGCTGACAATCAGCAACGAGTTCGCCGTAAATCCTGCAAGTTGGAGGGCAGATCGGATTACTCCCAGGGAGAGCACGGCAGCGATAACCCCCCACATCGTTCCGATTCCACCCGCGATGGACACTCCGCCAAAGAGCACGGCGGCGATAATGCTCAATTCGTAACCGACAGCGCCGTCAGGTGATGCGCTGGCAAACCGCAGCGTGTACACGACCCCCGCTACACCAGACATCAAGCCGGTCATGGCGAACAGCATTAACTTCGTGCGCTGTACGGGTATACCGCTGAACTTCGCCGCCTCCGCGTTGACACCGATGGCGAAAGTCCAGCGTCCGTATCGGGTGTGGTGGAGGACAAACCATGCCACGGCAGCAAGGACGACCAGCAAAATCGTGGACCAGGGCAGGAACGTTCCGGGGATGCGTCCATATCCGATACCGATCCAGAATTCAGGCAGCTCGTTGACGGGCTGATTACCCAGCAACGCGTAACTCAGGCCTCGATACAACGCCAGAGTGGCGATGGTTACCGCAAGTGAGGGAAGACCGAGCTTCGTCACGAGCCAGCCATTGAAGAGTCCACACGCCAGTCCCACCAGAAGTCCGCCCACGATGGCCACTTCGAAGGGCACTCCCGCTCGATAGAGGAAACCTAGGCTCGCACTACTCAAGTTCAGGGTCGAGGCCACCGACAGATCAATCTCCCCCGAAATGATGAGGAAGGTCATCGCCAAGGCGATAATGGCGAATTCTGTGACGTCACGAAGAACAAAGCTCAAGTTGCTGGCGTTCGCAAAATTATCGGAAAGCAGAGAGCCCAACAGAACGGCAAAAATCAGGAAGAGCCCGACGCCTTTATCCCAGGTTAGATTCCACCTAATCATTCTGTGACCCCATAATCGTCGTCGTCTTCACCCGGCTATTGAGGTACTTATCGAACGCGATAGCCAGAATGATGAGTCCCCCATTGAAGGCCTGCTGCCAGAACTGCGGAATTCCCAACGCACCAATAGTGCGGGTGATGGCCTGCAACAAAATGGCGCCGAGGAAAGCTCCCCACACCGACCCTGACCCTCCCGCAATAGTGACTCCGCCCACGACGCACGCAGCAATCACAAGCAATTCGAGCGCCAGACCCGAATTTGCATTGGCGGCATTAAACCGACCCAGCATGACCGCTCCTGCCAAGCCGGTGATGGCACCATTGAGAACAAACGCTCCGAACACCCGACGAGCAACAGGAATACCCGCGAGTTCTGCGGCCGCCGGGTTGGACCCAATCGCATATAAATCGCGAGCGGCCTTCACCCTCCTCATGACCAACCCACTCACGATGACCAAGGCGAGACCAATGAGGAACAGGTAGGGAATACCTCCCAGACGGTTGAGACCAATCCAGGCCACCTCGGGCGGAACCATCGCGGCAGTGATGGTTCGACCGAAGGCGTAGTCGTTAAAGACTCCTCGGACGATATAGAGGGCTCCCAGGGTCACGACAAGGCTTGGCAGTTTGAGGTAGGCCACCAAGAAACCGTTGGCTGCTCCGACGATCAGACCGACACCTAGAGCGGCTGCTAAACCACCCCACAGCCCATAACCCTGCGCGTAGAGATCCCCGATGATAAACGAGGTAAAACCGATGAGGGAGCCCACCGAGAGATCGATATGGCGCATCACGATCACGAAGGTCTGTCCCACGGCGAGGATGGCAACGATCGCAACTCCCAAGAGGATGTCGATTGCTCCGGCAGCGCTCAGGAACGCGGGATTCGCAATTCCCGCAATCCCCACGACCACCACGAGTGCCAAGAACACAGGCATCTCGCGGGCGCGGAACACATTCGTTATTGCTCTCACCGTGTCACCACCCCGCCGGTTGCGAGAGTAATGATCTTCTCGGGATCAGCTTCATCCCGGTCCAGAGTCCCCATGTGCATGCCCTCGCGCATAACAAAGATGCGATCCGCCATTCCCATGACCTCAGGCAACTCCGACGACACCATCAGCACGGCCATTCCTTGCTGAGCTTTCTGCGACAGCAGTCGGTGGACCTCGGCCTTAGTTCCGACGTCGATTCCTCGGGTGGGCTCATCGACAATCAAAACCTGGGGTTCGGTCGCGAGCCATTTTGAGAGCACCACCTTTTGCTGATTTCCCCCCGAAAGACGCTCAACAGGATCTGCGAGAGTGGCAAATTTCAGCTGTAGGGTCTCAGCCCAAGTCTCCGCCGTTGACTCTTCTCTCTTCTTTCGCAACAGAATCCACGAGCTCAGTTTCTTGAGCAACGTCACGGCAACATTTCGTGCAATGGACGACGCCATGAACAGACCCTGTTGACGACGGTCCTCCGGAACGAGAGCGATGCCTGATGCCATTGAGACAGCCGGTTTACCGGGGGGCAGAGGCTGACCGTTAAGAACCACTGACCCAGAGTCGTAGCGATCTATGCCAAACACGGCTCTGATGACTTCGGAGCGACCCGATCCCACCAACCCGGCGAGCGCGAAGATTTCTCCGGCGCGCACTTCAAAAGAAATATCGGAGAACTGACCCTCGAGACTGAGACCCTTGACCTCAAGAACAACATCGCCAATCTTGGGCGGAAGCTTAGGGAAGAGTTCTGACACTTCGCGACCCACCATCATCCGAACAACGTCAACTTCCGAGGTGTCGGCGATAAGTGCCGAGCCCACCGTCGAACCATCCCTCATCACGGTCATCCGGTCACACAGCGCAAAGACTTCATCCAAACGGTGGCTCACGAACACCACGGCGCTGCCTTGTTCGCGCAAGTTTCTCACCACCGAGAACAGTCGCTCGACCTCTTTGGAGGAGAGTGCTGCAGTGGGTTCGTCCATCACAATGACGCGAGCGTCGGTGGACAAAGCTTTGGCTATTTCGACAATTTGCTGATCCGCAATCGAAATTCCTCGCGCTTTCTGATGAGGGTCGAGATTGACTCCCAGGCGCGCGAAGAGTTCTCGGGATTCACGCTCCATTGCGGGCCAATCGACAAGTCCGCCCGAGGTCAATTGCCTCCCGATGAAGACATTCTCCGCGAGAGTCAGATCAGGGAACAGGCTCGGCTCCTGGTAGATGACCGCAATACCCTGCTCGATCGACGCCTTGGTGCTGCCTTGCTCAAAAGGCTTGCCGTGGAGTGTGATGTCTCCCGCATCAGCCCTGTGAACTCCCGCGAGAGTCTTCAGCAGTGTTGATTTTCCTGCTCCGTTTTCCCCAAGCAGGGCATGAGCTTCTCCGGCATAGAGGGTGAGGCTTGCATCGACGAGAGCCTTGACGCCACCAAAGGACTTGGCAACGTGCGACATCTCCAGGACGGGTCGTCCCGTGTCGGGGCTAGAGAGCACCATTGCACTTACCTCGTGTTTTGAATCGTTTCAATAGAGATAACACTAATTGATTCCTAGGGTCTTTGTCACACCGGGACGTAGTTGTATGTGAATCGTTACAATTCCCCGCGTCGTGGAGCGAACGAGCATCTGGCTAACCGCGCTCGATCAAGCGACGGAGCTGCTTGACGTGTCTGGGTTCGAGTTCCTCCAAAGACGACACCCCCAACAACCGC
>CAZPBS010000070.1:0-5144 GCA_964584925.1 uncultured Microbacteriaceae bacterium | reverse complement strand
TCTGGACCCTCGCCTCAACCTCGTCGGCCGTGTGTTCAGCAAAAGTTTCAATAGTCTCGCCGGTGGCGGGGTTAACAACTGCGATGGTCATCGTGTATCTCTCTATTCCTGGTCGGGGTCGGTATCGGGGAAAATTTCGGGGTGTCGCTCCAGGTTCACTCGAGTGCGACGGATGTGGATGGCCACGATCTGTTCAGCGAGCTTCATATCTCCATCCCGCAGAGCGCTCACCAGCATGTGGTGGTCGTCGTGGAAGATCCGCATGTGTTCCTTATCGACCAGTCCTGTGTAGGCGCGTCGGTATGGCTGTGTGGTGTTCCAGAGCCTTGTGACGAGGTCCCGCAGGACATACGTTCCTTCGGCTCGATAGGTGGCGAAGTGAAACTGTCGATCGAGTTCGAGAAATTCTTCGATGTCGTCTGACGCCTCCATCCTCTGAGCTAAGCCATCAAGAGTGTGGACGACCTCGTCGGTGAGATGCTCCGCCGAGTGTCGCAGCAACAGAGGCTCGAGGCGCTCTCTCGTCTGGTACACCTCCGAGCACTGGGCCATGGTCAAGCTCTGTACCCACGCTCCGGTGTTGGCGACGAGTCGTACTAAGCCCTCTGACTCGAGCTGACGGAGCGCTTCTCGCACTGGAATCCTTGAGCCACCGTATCGCTCGGCAAGTTCCTCCTGCACGATCCGCTCGCCGGGTTGGTGCTCTCCTGAGAGAATGGCGCGTCGCACAGCTTCAGCGATACGTGCGCTCGCGGAGCCATCGCGGGTAGTGGGAGTGACCTCAGCCATGCGCTAGTCAGCCGGCCTAGTTGGGTTCCACATCACGACATCGCTTTCAGCTTCATACGCCTTGCCTTGGGGGTAGCTGACCAATTCACACTGCATTCCCCACGGCGTTAGGAAGTAAATCCAGCGCTGCCCCGCAGCGCCCTGCTTGCTCATAACAATATCGCCCAAGACCTCGATACCCTCTGACCTGAGGTAGTCGATGGCGAGGTCAAGATCGTCGACGTAGAACGCGAGATGGTGTCCGCCTAGGTCGGAGTTTCGCGGCTGAGGTGCTGGTGGTTCGGGAGTTATCCACTCGAAGATCTCGAAGTTTGTCCCATGTCCGCAACGGAAGTGGCGGTTCTCCTTGATGACCGACCGGGGGTGAACATTGAGTTGTTCTTCCATCCAGTCGTCCTCGCGCTGAAAGGGACCGAGCGCATAAACGCGTTGGCAGCCAATGATGTCCACAAAGAAGCGCTCGGCTTGGTCGAGGTCTGGCACCGTGAAGCCGATGTGATCGGTTCCCCGCATTCCCGGTAAGGGCATGTCCCAACTCCTCTGTGGTGGACTGATTGCATCCAGTATGGTGCTTTTCTCGACATATTTCCACCTATTTTTCGGCAAATGAGGTGACATTGGATACTATCTGGTGTACCGTGGCAACAATCCCAATGACGGGAGATGCGCGATGGCACCACGCGCACGACACGGAAGAAGGCCACTGTGGCGAAAGAAAAAAAACTCCTCCCGCTGGAGCAGTGGGTTGAAGTCAGCTCCGAAAAATCTGACTGGGATAGCGCTGACCCTTCCCTTCTGCACACCATGCTGGTGCAGCTCCACCTCATTCGTGCTTTCGAAGAAACAGTTCTCGAACTCGCCGGTGAGGGACTCGTCCATGGGCCCGCTCACTCGTCCGTAGGACAAGAGGGTGGAGCAGTGGGCTCCATAGTGGGTCTTCGAGCCACAGACTCCATCAACGGTTCACACCGTGGGCACCACCAGTTCCTGGCCAAAGCGCTGGGCTATGTTGCCCCGCACGGTTTCGATGCATCCAACCCTGTAACTCCTGAAATTCAGGGAGTACTGCAGAAGACGCTGGCAGAGATCCTGGGGCTTGCCCAGGGATTCTGCAAAGGCCGCGGCGGTTCCATGCATTTGCAGTGGCACGAGGCTGGATGCCTTGGCACCAATGCGATTGTGGGTGGTGGCGTTCCTCTGGCCGCCGGTAACGCGTGGGCGCAGAAGCATTCCCACACTGACGATCTGACGGTCACGTACTTTGGCGATGGCGCCGTCAACATTGGCTCGGTGCTGGAGAGCATGAACCTCACCGCGGCATGGGACATACCGCTGGTGTTCTTCATCGAAAACAACCTGTACGCGGTCTCCACCACGGTGGAGGAAGCAACTGCGGAACCCCGCCTCTCGGGTCGTGGGGTGGGCTTCGGTGTCCCCTCGCTGCGCGTTGATGGCATGGACCCCTTAGCTGTTCACCTCGCGATGCAGAAAGCCGCCGATATTGCGCGATCTGGGAAGGGTCCCGTCGTGGTGGAGGCTGAGGTTTATCGCTTCTTCCACCAAAACGGCGCTTTCCCAGGGTCGGCTTTTGGCTATCGCAGCAAAGAAGAGGAAGCAGCGTGGCGTGAGCGTGATCCGCTCACGCGGATGGCGACCGAGATGATCTCTCGAGACCTCATCACCCAAGACCAGGTCGATAGTGTGCGTCTTCGGGCCCAAACCGCGATGTCGAGTGCTGCAGCCGAGTTGGTGGAGCAGGACCCGGACGGAAAAGCCGGGGTGCGACGCATCAAGCCGGACCTGTGGCCAAGCCCCGACTTCGTCAATGTCGGTGTTCGAGGCGATTTGATGGAGCTCTCGGGTGCCAAGACTGTGGAGGCTTCTGAGTATCAGGGCGCTACAGAAAGCGTCCGTTTTGTGGATGCCGTTGCGGCGGTCATGGATCGTCGCATGGAGCTTGACCCGAGGATTGTGCTTCTGGGGGAGGACATTCACCGCTTGAAGGGTGGCACCAACGGTGCCACAAAGGGGCTGGCGGAGAAGTACCCGGGTCGAGTGCTGGGAACCCCGATTAGTGAGAACGCCTTCGTCGGGCTCGGGGGAGGAATGGCCCTCGATGGTCGTTTCCGTCCCGTTGTCGAGTTCATGTACCCCGATTTCCTCTGGGTTGCTGCCGACCAGGTGTTCAACCAGATCGGCAAGGCACGCCACATGTTTGGCGGGGAGTCACCGGTACCACTGGTGCTTCGAACCAAGGTGGCAATGGGTACCGGATACGGGTCCCAACACTTGATGGATCCCGCAGGAATCTTCGCCACAGCTCCCGGCTGGCGAATCATGGCTCCCTCCACTGCTCACGATTACGTCGGCATGATGAATGCCGCGTTGGCCTGTGAAGATCCCGTGCTCGTCATCGAGCACGTGGATCTCTACGGGGACAAGGGTGAGATTCCTTCCGGGGATCTGGATTACCAGATTCCTTTTGGGGCGGCACGAATGGTTCGGGAGGGTTCCGAACTCACTGTGCTCTCTTATTTGTCGATGGTGGAGAAATCACACCAGGCGATTACCCAGACGGGGATGGACGCTGAGCTCATCGATCTGCGTTTCCTTGACCAAGCAAGCGTGGACTGGGCAAGCATCGAGGCCAGTATCACGAAGACGAACGCCGTCATGATTGTGGAGCAAGGCGCCCGAGGCACCTCCTACGGAGGGTGGCTTTCGGATGAAATCCAGCGCCGGTTCTTTGACCACCTGGATCAGCCCGTCCTTCGTGTCAGTGGGGGAGAAGCCTCCCCGAGTATCTCGAAGGTTCTCGAGGCAGCCGCAATCGCCGGCGTCGAGGACATTGTGGCTGGTCTCGAGCAGGTCCGCGTGAATTCAGGGGTGGGTCACTAATGGCAAGCGTTATCCGAATGCCGGAGGTTCTCGCAGGAGCCACGGAAGCTGTCCTCGCCAAATGGATGATTTCCGAGGGTCAAGAAGTGGCCGTGGGGGATGTTCTTGCGGAAATTGAGACCGAGAAAGCCAATGTCGACTATCAGGCGGAAGAGCAGGGGATGCTGGCTCGCGTCCTCATTCAGCCAGGGCAAAGTGTCGAGGTCGGTACACCGATTGCCGTGTTTTCGGCCGCCGGGGAGACCGCAGATGACGTTGACGCGGCACTCGCTGCCGCCGGAGGCTCGGTGACCCCCGCGGAGAGCGCACCTGAGGCGGTGTCGGCGCCTGCTCCTGGTGCAGTCGCCCCGGAGGCTCCTGCCGTTGCGGCACCGACGTCGGGACGCATTTATGTCAGCCCGCTAGTCCGAAAGCGCGCGCGCGAGGCAGGTATTGATCTCTCCCTGGTGACGGGGACAGGTCCGGGGGGCCGCATTGTGAAGAAAGATCTTGAAGCTTTCCTTGCCACGGGTGGCGCCACCGAGGCTGTCACGGAGGTTCCGCTGCAGCGGACGTCCACACCTTTCGATGTCACAGGTGAGGCTGGTTACACCGACCGACCTCACACCGGGATGCGCCGTGCTATTGCACGACGTTTGACGGAGTCCAAGACGACAGTGCCCCACTTCTACGTCACAGCAGACTGCCGGGTCGACAAATTGCTGCAGGCGCGAGCGGAGATGAATGAGTCCACCGGAGTCAAGATTTCCGTCAATGACTGGGTTATGAAAGCCGTCGCTATGGCGCTCATTGAAGTACCAGACGCCAACGTCATCTGGACGGACGACGCACTTCGATACTTCGACCGCGCCGATATTGCAGTTGCGGTCTCTGTTGAAGGTGGCTTGCTCACTCCTGTCATTCGAGGGGTTGAGTCGATGAGTTTGACCCAGATCAATGCTGAGGTGAGCCGTCTGGCGGCAAAGGCTCGAGAGGGAAAGATTTCCCAGGCGGAAATCGAGGGCGGAAGCTTCTCGGTGTCCAATCTGGGAATGTATGGCACGGATTCGTTCCAGGCCATTCTCAATCCACCACAGTCAGGAATTCTTGCCGTCGGAGCTGCTCGCGAGGCAGTTCTCGCGAAAGAGGGCGGGCTCATTGCGGGCACAGTGATGACCGTCAATCTGTCAGCGGACCATCGCGCAGTCGACGGCGCGCTGGCGGCTCAGTGGATGAAAGCCTTCCGACACTTCATCGAGAACCCGCTGGCATTGCTGGCTTAGGGCGCACGACTATGAGTATGCGAAATAGTCAAGGTGTCATTCTCAGTGCACTCCGTGCGCACAGCAAGCCTCCAAGTGTAAGCTGAGAGTTAACACTTGGTACTTTCGGGATACCCAACCCACACCATGTAATACCCCAAAGTGAAGCTCAACGAGGAGAGAGAAGTTATGGACACTGAACGTCTTGCCGGGAGA
>CAZPBS010000069.1:4004-5236 GCA_964584925.1 uncultured Microbacteriaceae bacterium | reverse complement strand
CGCTGGTGAGCAACGCCCGGTCTGGCTTTGTGGGCAGCAGGTCGGCCCAGGTGCGTTCAAATACGGCGCGTGACCGTTCAGCAATGGCAACGCGTTCAGCGGATGCACCGGGTTACCGGTGAGGGTGTTCGGTGAGAATTTCGAGTCCACTTGACCGGTAGCGCTGTCGCAGGGGCCAGGGATTCGTACCGTCAGTGAGCACCGCTGTATAGCGATTGCGTGGGTCGCTGGCCGCACGGGCAGCGAGTTCTGGTATCTCATCGGCGGTGACGGTGACGATGGTCGTTTCCTCGCAGTACCAGTCGCGCACCGATCGCGGGGCGGTCTCGAGCAGTGATTGAGCGGGTTTGGTGGTGAGCACCGTCGCCCAGTTGCGTTCGAACGTGGCCCGTGAGCGTTCGGCGATGGCAAGTCGCTCGGCTGAGGCGCCTTCGTGGTGATGGATCACCGGGCGTGATGTCACCAATCGGGTCACATAGCCGGCTTGACGGGCGCGTTGGGCGAGGTCGTTGTCTTCGAAGTAGGCGGGCCAATAGTCGGCGGAGAACCCGCCAAGTTCGTTGAACACGCTGCGCCGCATCGCCCAACAGGCCGCTGATGCATAGTCGACATCACGGTCAAACATCACCGTCGGGTAATTATCACGTCCGTCGAGCCACTGTGAGCCGCCGATGGCGAGAGATCCACCATCGGAGAACACAGCTTGGCCAGCTTCATCGACGTGACCTTCCGGGTGCAACAGCACCGGTGCGGCGATGGCAACTGCCGGGTCATCAAGAGCGGCCAGTAGCGGTGGAAGCCAGCCTTCGGTGAGCTCTAGATCAGGATTCAAGAAAGCAATGAACTCAGACGATGTCTCAGCGACAGCCAGATTGTTGGCTGCAGCGAATCCGAGGTTCTCGCCCAACGAGATGATCCGCTTCCAAAGAGCCATGCCGCCAATATGAGCCACTGCTCCTGACTGATCAGGCTGGGTCACGATCGCCGACGACACATCTACCGACACCGGCCTGTCACGCACCGACCGGGCAAGCGACGACCGCATGCGGTCAAAAGTCGGAGAGGACCCGAAGGCGACGGTGATGGTAACAACGGCCAAATTTGACCCCCCTCAACTTTGACGGGCGGACCGCCACCACATCCTCGGCGCTCGCAACGGCCAAGTGATGAGCCGGCCGATCTTGAGGGCTTTGCTCAACTTGAGCGCTTCAAGCTCTTGTCGGAGATGTTCC
>CAZPBS010000069.1:0-3904 GCA_964584925.1 uncultured Microbacteriaceae bacterium | reverse complement strand
CGCTCACGATCCTCATCCACCAACTGCCGATCAACCGCAGCCGCCGCAAGCTCACCCACAAGCCGCTCACGATCCTCATCCACCAACTGCCGATCAACCGCAGCCGCCGCAAGCTCACCCACAAGCCGCTCACGATCCTCGACAGCTCTCAACATCCTGAGAAGCGGCACCCGACTCGTTGACGGTGCAGACGGTGTGAGGTGCGCAGATACATAGGCCGAGCGTTCCCCCTTGTATCCGGGATCTACTATTTGCTGAAGGTCAAACTCCGCGCCAAAGAGCCGGTCAGCTGTTTCCGCGTCAAAGTGCACATCAGCTAGAGCAGACAACTCGGCGACAACTGAGAAAGTGGTGACGAGCCGACGCTCAAGCAACTCTGCAGCAGTCCCTGTCTCGATCAACCGATACGCAAGCGCGGAAAGACCCCGTAGGAAAATCAGATCCAAGGAACATGTTCCCGCAGCAACCCACTCATGGTCCACAAGGCGCAGTTGCCCATCACTGGAGCTGATCAAGTTCTGAGGTATGCAATCGAGCAGTTCTCCGCTCACGGCCATTTCATTTCCAATCGGCGAAAACGGATTACCTCGAGCACTTGATGCACCAACGCTGTCGCAGCGGTCGATAAGGAACTGCCGATACGAACGCACGTGAATACCGAGCGAGTCTCTGTCGCGGTCCAGAATGCATCGGACGACAAGGTCCTCGAGTGGCGTACCCGCGTAGATCGTGGATACCTCATGCCCTCGGTTTAGGAGCCACTCAGATTCTTTGGGTGTTGCCTTGTCGGGCCCCGAAACTTGCTCCATCTGGTACCGGCCATCCCGGGAGACGACACGGCGTGTGGTGCGGAAGTCTGAACGACGCATGCCTGAAGCGAGCCAAGCTTCGCCCTCGGCGACTCGACGGGCCAGTGCGCTGCCATCGGCCGAGGCAAAAACGAGGAACGAGTTCGGTACAAGGCGTCCAAATCCACCGTCAACCATCTCTGAGAATGAAAGTTGGGGATCGCTCACTAGCCACGGCGAGCCGGAATGGTCAACAACTGGACGTCGCACCAGCTTTTTGACGAGTTCACGTCCGTTCCCGTTGTCAAAAAGTTGCTCGCGAACCACGGCCGTCGGGAGTTTGTAATCGGGGTAGGGATGCATCCACTCTTGGTGCACGAATCCTGCAGACGTCAGCAGGCCACCAAGCACCGGGCGCGACCACGTACGCGTTTCTCCCTTTTGGTAGCCCTCAAGTCCGACCCACGGGATTCCCCAGTGATCCTCTGGATAGGAGAGCAGGTACTTCAAACCAAATTGGTTCTCGATCGCAAGCACCAACACACCGTCGGGCTTTAGGAATGAAGCGCAGCGGTCGAGGAACTCCTGCGGCGCGTTTATCGATGCCATCCCAGACGGCGTGTACTCAAGTACGCCGATCACAAGCACGACATCGAAAAGGTCATCAGCAACGAAGTCAGCAATATCCCCAGCGAGAATCTCTACCGTGTTGAACTCGGCAGTCCTTATGCGAGCTGCAAGCGCACGCTCATAGGTCCCTTCAATGCCAACGACACTCGCTCCACGTTCAGCCATGACCCGCACATTCACACCGGTCCCACAACCGACCTCAAGCACGCGGTCCCCCGGCCCCACCGTCAATGGGCTGAATAGGTGAGACCGGAGCGGAGAGAGGTGGTATCTCGTTGGCCAGTCGTGAATTAGCGATGCAAGTTCATCGGACTGCGATGACCGATCGACAGCCGACTCAAGAATCCCAATTAACTCCTGTTCAGAGCCGTCGGCGTACCGAACGTCGGGGCTTATGACCCGCACATCTAGGTTGATTTCCGGTGGCACAGTCTGAGCGTAGGCGCCAAGTTAACCCAACTGGACGATTTCTGCGGCTCCGCTCACTGTCCACTCGGTTGGGATGTGCACGACGCCCTGGTCAGCGTTGCCGTATTGACGGACGTCGAACCGTATGCGGCGCTCCCACCAGTCGTAGGGTTGGATTTCGGTCTGATTGGTGATTGCGAGCGTGAGTTCGTAGGTTCCCTCAAGCAAGGGGAGCGACGGGAAATGCAGGTTGATCGTTGCGCTGTTCTCGATACGCCCAATTGACACACCATTGCGTCGTGTGGATGACTGCCACATGGTTTGCCCCCCGAGTTGATCGATCTTGGCAACGAGTACCGTGTCTTGGATGGGAGCATGAGCAATCACGTGGACACGAATAATCAAGGGATCCAGTGTTCGCGGGTGCTCAACAGGTTCAGCGTGGCTAGTGAGTAGTTCGACTTTGGAGATCTGCATCTCACCGCTACCCCACCGCGAACCGATCTCATTAGGGTCCTTCACCGCTTCATGACTGTCGCCTCTGTACTCCGCAATCACCTCTGCCGCAGGCCCGATGGCCTTGACATGCCCATGGTCAAGCCAAGCAACCGTCTCGCACAGCTGTTCAACCTGCCCGAGGCCGTGTGACACGAAAACGATTGTCCGACCTTCTCGTCTGAACTGTTCGATTCGTTCCGCGCTTTTCCGTTGAAAGGCCTCATCGCCGACGGACAGCACTTCATCAATAAGAAGTACGTCCGGCTCGACGTTCGCGGCCACAGCAAAGCCCAATCTCACAAACATGCCACTTGAGTAGTTCTTCACCGGCGAGTCGATGAACTGCTCAAGGCCAGCGAACTCGACGATGTCATCGAACTTGCTCTCGATCTCACGCTTCCTCAACCCGAGAATTGCCCCATTGAGAAAGACGTTCTCACGGCCCGAAAGTTCAGGATGAAAGCCAGCGCCGAGTTCGAGAAGAGCCGACACCCGTCCATTTACTGACACTGACCCCTTGTCGGGCACCAGGATGCCCGTGAGGGTCTTGAGGAGTGTCGACTTGCCGGACCCGTTGTGTCCGATGACGCCAAAGGTCGAACCGGTGGGCACCTCAAACGACACGTCCTTCAGCGCCCAGAACTCCTCGTATCTGGCGCGGCGACCCCGGAGGATCGCCGCTTTCAGGAATTGGTTACGTTCGTGATAGAGGCGGAAGTTCTTCCACAGTCCGTCGGTTCGAACAGCGACATCTGACATCAACTCACAGTCTGTCGTAAATCGTGCCAACTCGTGCAGCAACGTTGCGAGTAATACGCTCACTACGCTTCGGAGATCATGAATCGCATCGCTTCCGTCATCGCGTCGCGTGAGCTTCTGTGGAGCCTCACGCAGCGAGAACTCCGAACGAAGTACCGGCGGAGCTTTCTTGGGTGGACGTGGTCCATGCTCAACCCGTTAGCCAGCGTTGCGATCTATGGCTTTGTTTTTGGCGTGTTGCTCGGCGGTTCAGCTCCGGTCGGAGATCCCTCGCGCCTCGAAAATTTCGCTCTCTACCTGCTCTGCGGTCTCTTACCGTGGGGCTTCTTCTCGCTGGTGAACTCGATGGGTATGTCGTCCATGTCTTCCAACTCCGGTCTTGTACGGCGTGTCGCATTCCCCCGCGAAGTCTTGGTGTTCTCGAATGTCGCCCACGCCATCGTTCAATTCACTATCGAGTTGTCCCTGCTCTCGGTTGTTCTCCTAATTGCAGGGAACATGGTCCTTCCCTGGTTAGCTCCACTCGTGGTTCTCGTCGTTCTCATCGCCGTGTTCTCTGCGGGATTTGCCCTTGCGTTGAGCACCCTGTCGGTCTATTTCAGGGATCTCGGCCACCTGTGGGCAATCGTCATGCAGGTCTGGTTCTTCACCACGCCTATCGTCTACACCCCTGATCTAATTGAACGCGAGTTACCCGAGTGGGCCCAGTACCCAATGCGCTTCAACCCGATGCACCAGTTTGTTCAAGCATTCAGGAGCCTGTTGTATGACAACACGTGGCCCGGACTCACCCGCTCACTCACACTTGTGCTGACCTCAGC
>CAZPBS010000068.1:0-5466 GCA_964584925.1 uncultured Microbacteriaceae bacterium | reverse complement strand
AGCAGGCCAGCGAATGTGAAGTTGCTGTTGCTGCCCAGCCCGACGGCATCATCCTCTGGCCGGCTGTGGCTGACGCCATCCGTCCCTGCCTCGAGGCCGCTAACGCTGCTGGTATCCCCGTGTGGATCACCAACGCTGACGTGAACCCCGAGGACGCTCCTCTGACATACGGTTACTCCGGTACCGACAGCTACGGTCAGGGTGCAGCATCTGCAGAGATGATGTGTGAGCTCGTTGATGGTGCCGAGGTTGGCATCATTCAGATCAACGGTCTGACCGGTAACTCTGTTGCCACCCTCCGTGGAAACGGATTCAAGGAGACCATTGCGGCTAACTGCCCCAACGTCACCATCCTCGCCGAGCAGCCAGGTAACTGGAACAAGGACGAGTCACAGATTGCAGCATCCGAGATGCTGACCGCTGTGGGCGTGGAGAACGTTCAGGGTATGTACGCTGCTGACGACTCTATGATCGCCGGTGGTATCGATGCATTGAAGGCTCGTGGGCTCGACCCCAAGGACTTCTTCATCACCTCGATTGGTAACACTTTCCTCGGTAACCCACTGGTTATTTCCGGTGAGCTCGATGGAACCGTGTTCCAGTCCTCCTCATGGGATGGCGAGAACGCTGTTGTTGGTATCTACCGGGCAATGACCGGTGACACCAGCCTTGGTCGCGACGACGACGGTTCGGTTCTCTACATGCCTAACCCCAAGGTGACGATCGACAACGCTACTGACCCCTCAGTAGCACCTGAGTGGTAAACCGCTAGCGGATTATCACCTGCTGTGCGCTTGGGGAGGGCTTATGCCCTCCCCAAGACGCCAGTGCGGACTAGGACACCACTTAACACTCCACTGATGTTGTTGCTGTTGCGGCTGTAGCCCCAGCAACCCTGGGAAAGAAAGACTCATGACCTCCGAATTCACTCCAGCCCCCCTCATCCCGGCTTTGGATTTTGCTCACCGTCAGATCCCCGCTCACGGCACTATGGGCGTCGACTACGAGCAGAGGGTTGATTTCCACAGGCTGCGCGATTACCGGTTGAGCCGGGCGATGAAGGCTCTGGAAGCCAGTGAGTGTGGAGCTTTCTTGCTCTTCGACTTTTATAACATCCGCTACACCACCCAAACCTGGATTGGTGGAGCGCTCGGTGACAAGATGTCTCGCTACGCGCTCCTCATGCCAGATGGCAAGCCTCACATGTGGGACTTTGGTTCCGCGGCCAAACACCACAGACTTTTCTCTCCCTGGATTCACGAGGGGCACTCTCACGCCGGCATGCTCGGACTGAGGGGAGCTATTCACCCCGAGGTTGGCCTCATGAAAGAGGCCGTGACCATAATCAAGGGAATGTTGACTGATGCAGGTGTTGTCAATGACCCCATCGGTGTCGACATTGTCGAGCCAGCGTTCCTGTTTGAAATGCAGGCCCAGGGGCTGAAGGTTGTCGATATTCAGCAGCACATGCTCGATGCGCGCTCCATCAAGTCAGTCGACGAGATCATGCTGCTGTCGCAGGCGGCGGCCATGGTCGACGGCGTCTATCAAGACATCGTTGATGTTCTGAAGCCCGGGATCCGTGAGAACGAGATTGTTGCTCTCGCAGCCAAGCGTCTTTACGAGATGGGCTCTGACCAGGTTGAGGCCATCAACGCGGTGTCAGGGGAGCGGTGTAACCCTCACCCTCACAACTTCTCGGACAAGATCATCCGTCCAGGGGACCAAGCGTTCTTTGACATCATCCACTCGTTCAACGGGTACCGCACCTGCTACTACCGGACCTTCTCGGTAGGTAGCTCTACTCCTGCCCAGCACGATGCCTACACGAAGGCTCGCGAGTGGATGGATGCAGCTATCGCCAAGGTCGGTCCCGGTGTGGGTACGGACGAGGTCGCGGCACTGTGGCCGAAGGCCACCGAGTTTGGTTTCCCCAACGAAATGGAGGCCTTTGGTCTGCAGTTCGGTCACGGCTTGGGATTGGGTCTCCACGAGCGACCCATCATCTCTCGTCTCAATTCGATGTCACACCCTGTCGAGATCAAGGCAGGAATGGTGTTTGCGTTGGAGACCTATTGCCCTGCTCCGGATGGCATATCTGCTGCCCGAATCGAGGAGGAAGTCGTTATCACAGAAACGGGAGCACAGGTCCTTACCCGATTCCCAGCGCAGGAGCTTTTTGTCGCAAACCCCTACTAGGGGCTCAATGACGGGACTCGCTTAGGCTTGCCCTGCTGCGACCAGGAGTGCCTTGTTCTCCCATGACGGGGTGAGCTCACGAGATTCGATGCGCTTGGCGATGTCGAGAATGGCCTGGTTGACCGGTGTTGGCATGCCGATGTCGAGGCCCTTCTTGACGACATAACCGCTGAAAGCGTCGAGCTCTGCTCGACGGCCCTTGTCCCAATCCTGCAGAACCGCGACCCGCGTCGTGGGCTGAGAGAACCTGGCCAGTACCGCGTCGAGCAAATCCAGGGCGTACTGATCGGAATCGGGCACGTCCGAGGCTGCGATACCCAGTGAGGGCATGAATGTCACATCGAGAGCCTGAGCAACGGCATACGCCTCACGAGAGGCCTGATCCATGGCAGCGCGAACCTCCGGATCCCTAGCGGCTTCCATCAGTGGGGCACCCAAGATGCCGGAGGGTAACATCTCTGGAATGTTCGCAAGAAGCTTCATCCATTTCGCGGAGCGGATGTCCTGAGTAATTTCGACCTGGGCGGCATGGGACAGTAGCTCGTGCACCTGTTCCACTCGCTTCGTGATCGCACCTTCCACCGAACCGACAGCGAGCCAGGTTCCCTCCCTGGTGACCTCGCGATTAACGAGCCCAGGCTCTGGCATGTTCGCCGCAATTCCCACGACACAACCCACGGTGCGCTCGGGTCCCAAAATTTCTGAAACCTCGTCGATTGTCATACCGTTTTGGGTCCCCACAAAGACGGAGTCCCCAGCCATCAGTGGCTTCATCAGCTCAGCGACCCAACGGGTGTCGTAGGACTTCACCCCGCTGAAGACGATGTCAAAGGGTTCATACAGCTCAGCAACCGCAGAGACGTGGAGGGGGTGAAAGCGAGTGTGTTCGGAACCACTGGGCATATTCACGGTTAGCCCAGACGAGCGAATTGCCTCAACATGGGAGGCCCACGGGTCGATGACGGTGACGTCAACGCCAGCGTTGATGAGGTCTGCACTGAGGGACGCCCCCACAGCACCTGCTCCACAGAAGGCAACTCTCATGGTGTTCGTCCTAACTCTTGTTCTGGTTGAGGGTGATCTCAGCCACTGCTGACCAGTCTTTGTCCGCAAGCTCAGGGTCAGCCAGTGCAGTCTCGAACAGTTCGCGCAGGAGAGAACTCGTGGGAAGTGAGATGCCGGCCTCTTCTGCTGTTGCTTCGGCGAGACCCAAATCCTTGAGGCCTAGCTCCAACGAGAATGCGGCCGGGGTGTAGTTCCGCTCGGCGATCAGGTTGCCATACCCCGTAAACACGACCCCACCAAAGAGGGTTGAGGTCAAGACCTCAACAAAGTCGGAAGGCTTCACGCCGGCTGATGTGGCTATCGCAATGGATTCCGCGAGAGATTGAAGGGCATGGATGATGCTGTAGTTCACGGCAATCTTGACGACGTTGGCAGTGTGGGGGAGCTCACCCAAGGGCCACGTTTTGGTTCCCATCGCATCAAACAGTGGTTGCAGCAGAACAATGTCGTCGGTCAAACCGGCGGCCAAGATGTTGAGACCGCCCGAGGCAGCGACGTTGGGTCTGCCAAGAACCGGTGAGGCCACGTAGCCGTGTCCTGCCTGTTCGAACCGCGCGCTGAGCAGCCTTGCCATGTCGGGGCTGACCGAGGCCATGTTGGCGTGGACGATTCTGTGTGAGGGCAGATTGTCCTCACACAGAACGGCATCCACAGCGACATCGTTGGCAAGCATGGAGACCGAGAGATCGACAGCCAGCGCCTCAGCCGGTGTCTCCACTGCGGTCGCGCCGAGCGAAGCGAGCTCGTCCCTCGGGCCGGCGGAGCGGTTCCAGACAACGACATCGTGTCCGGCGTCGATTAAGCGTTGAGCCATCGCTTGGCCCATCGAGCCCAGCCCCAGGAAGCCGACCCGCGCCATCGTTATGCCTTCCAGACCGTCTTAAAGTTACAGAACTCGCGGATTCCAGGGGCTCCGAGTTCGCGACCAAAACCAGAGTCTTTCACGCCGCCAAAGGGAAGCTCGGGGTAAGAGATGGTCATGCCATTGACAAACACAGCCCCTGCTTCGATGTATTTGATGAAGAACTCGGTATCGCTGTCGTCCTCGGTCCAGAGTGCTGAGGACAAGCCAAAGGTTGTCTGGTTGGCGATTTCTGCTGCTTCTTCACGAGAGGAGACTTTGTAGACGCTTGCGACGGGTCCGAATGCTTCCTCCATGACCAATCGCATACCGGGCTTCAGATCGTCGACGATGGTGGGCAGGTAGAACCAGCCGGGCATATCGGGAGCTTCGCCTCCAGTGAGGATCCGCGCGCCTTTGTCGCGTGCGTCGTCCACCAGGTCCGCAATTTCCTGGCGTCCACGCTCGGTCGCCAAAGGGCCAACCTGTGTGGCGGGGTCTAGCGGATCGCCGACTACGAGCGCGGACATCTTGGCCACAAACATCTCGACGAATGCGTCGTAAATGTCCGCGTGCACCACGAAGCGCTTGCCCGCGATACAGGACTGTCCGTTGTTGCTGATGCGCGCATTGACCGCGACGGTCGTCGCCTTATCGAGATCAGCAGACGGCATGACAATGAATGCGTCCGATCCGCCAAGCTCCATCACAGCAGGTTTGATGTGCGCACCGGCCTGAGCGGCCACAGCGCGCCCGGCCGGCTCAGAGCCCGTCAAAGTGACAGCTTTGATGCGGCGATCTTTGAGCAATCCGGCGATCGGGCCAGCACCGCTCAGAATTGTGGTGAAGGAACCATCGGGGAAGCCCGCTCGGGTGAAAACGCTATCGAGGTACAGGGCCGAGTGCGGGACGTTCGAGGCGTGCTTCAGGAGGCCCGTGTTGCCAGCCATCAAAGCCGGAGCAGCAAAACGGATGACCTGCCACAGTGGGTAGTTCCATGGCATGACCGCGAGAACCACTCCCAGTGGTTGGTAGTGCAGATACGCGGAGGACGCGTTGACGGCGCTTGGGTCTTCCAGCGGCTCATCAGCGAGAAACTTCTCGGCGTTGTTGGCGTAGAAGCGCATGTTCTTTGCGCACTTGAGGACCTCAGCCTCGGCCTGAGCGATCGGCTTGCCCATCTCAATGACGAGCATCCGCGCCAGGTCCGAAACCTCAGACTCCATGATGTCTGCGGCCTTCTTCATCCACACGGCTCGCTCGGCGTAACTGGTTTCTCTCAGAGCCTCAAAAGCGCTCTGAGTTTTCTGGACCCTCGCCTCAACCTCGTCGGCCGTGTGTTCAGCAAAAGTTTCAATAGT
>CAZPBS010000067.1:0-5525 GCA_964584925.1 uncultured Microbacteriaceae bacterium | reverse complement strand
GTGCTCTCCATTGCCCTGTGGGTGACGATTCGGGAGCAAGCATTCGACGCTGATCCTTTACTTGCCTCCATCGCCACAGTGCTTCTGTTGGGTTACGGGCTCTTCGGGGTGTTCTCCTCGCTCCGGAAGAAGCCGGACCAGGACTAGAGATGTCTCTGCTCGCCCACCTCGTATGGTTGGCCGTGCTGTTGGTGCTGGGAACCCTCGCCATCCTCTCGATCTGGTCGGATGTTTGGGAGCTCTATGTCAGCATCTTCGTGATTGCCGCCCTGATCTATGGCCTTACCTGGTGGCGAAAGCGCCCCCAGTAGCTTCCCCTAGGTGCGCTGGTGGAGGTGGTTGATCGCCACAGCACCGGCAATCGCGGCCAGGAAAATTCCGGTGATGCCCACGATGTAGGCGCTGACTCCTCCCCAGCCGAGTGACCCGGTGGGGTCGAGAAAGAAGTAGGGGTACCAGTCCACAAATTGGCCTCGAACCAGGGTGATCAGAGCCCATGCCAGGGGGTAGGACGCCCCAATCCATACTGTGTTCCAGCCAATGCGTGGCCGCTTGGCGCGGATAATCCAGTCCGCCAAGAGGTAGATCGGGATAGCGACGTGCGTGACCTCGTTGTGGAAACCGAAGTGGTCAGGTTCTCGCAACAACCAGTTATAGACCAAGCCCACCACCACGGCGTAGACAGTGAAATTGGCGCGAACCGTGGCATAGAGGACGGTGTCGACGGCTCGAGACCAGGCAAGAAGGCCCCCGGCTATCAACACCACAATGTTGGAATAGCTGGTCTGGTTCGTCAGATAGGCGTAGTGCGTGCCAGGGGTAAACGTGCCCTCCGCCAGTTGACCTGAGATGAGATCGATGTAGGCGGCAATGATGAGAAGTCCCATGGAGATGTCGAGGCTGCCTCGTATTTTCCGGGAAGGGGGAATCACTGCGCTGTTTTTCACAGTTCCCTAACTTATCGGGGTTCTTGGCAAATGCTGAGGTGTCGCACAGTGCCCACAGATTTGCCCTTTCTACACTTGAGCCATGCCGCAAGCGCCTGCCTCGACTGGTCCTTTTGATCTGATTACCGGGCTACCGGTCCATGTGTTCATCACGCACGCGGTCGTCATCGTTATCCCCCTGGCGGTTCTGAGCTTGATTCTCGTGATTGCGATCCCGAGGCTGCGCTCGCACTATCGTTACCCCGCAGTGGTTTTGGCAATTCTTGGAGCGATCACGGCCATCATCGCCGAGCAATCCGGTGAGGCCCTTGAAGCTCGGGTGGGATCCGCTGGTCAACACTCTGAATGGGGCGAGATGCTTCCTCCCGTTGCGGTGGCTCTCGCAGTTCTTTCAGTTATCTGGCTTATCGTGGCGCGCATGGCATCATCTCGTGGAAAAGTCATAGCCGCCGTTATCGGTGGCGTCATTGTCGTCGTGGGCATCATCGCGGTGGTCATCACAGTCCTCGCCGGTCATTCCGGTGCGGAGGAGACCTGGTCGGATCGGATTGAGGGCACCGACTCTGCGGTCACCGAGATGGACGCGGAGGAGATGATTCCGGTGGAGCCAGATGGAGGCACCGGAGCGAGTTATGGCAGCGATGTTCTTGGCCTCGAGACCGTTGCCTCCAACAACTCGCCCGCAAGCTGCTGGGCCATCATTGGCGACAATGTTTATGACCTGACCGAGTGGATCGACTCCCACCCAGGTGGAGCTAGTCGCATTGTCAGCCTTTGTGGCACCGATGGAACCAGCCAGTTTCAAGGCCAACATGGGGGGTCCTCCTCTGCCCAAGGAACACTGGAGCGCTATCTCCTGGGCGCTGTGGGCGACCCGGTTCCCTAAGCCTCGTAGGCTTCTAGGCGCTCCACCGGGAGCACTACAGCATCCGCGAGTTCGGCCTTTAGTCGAATGATGGCGGGTGCGCCAAAGTGCGCCTGCCAGTGCTCTCGGGTGGTGAAGCGCTCATAGAGCATCAGGTCACCATCGACGGCGTCGAAAAGTCGATACTCCTCGCACCCGTCTAGAGCCCGAATCTCGGGGATCAGCTCGAGGATGAGAGCGCGAACGAACTCGCGCTTGCCCGGTAATGGTGTCAGTCGCACAAAGACGGTGCACGGAGCGCTCATGCCCGGAAGTGTAGGGGCCTATCCTGTGGGAGTGGATCTGCAACTACTCGGTTTGATGGCGATCTACTCGTTTGTTACGTCGGTTAGCCCCGGTCCCAACAACACGGTTTTGCTGACTCTCTCGGCACGATTCGGACACAAAGGTGCATTGCCTCACCTAGTCGGGATGGTGATCGGCCTCTCGGTGATGGTTATTGCCATGAGCGCGGGGTTAGGGGCGTTCTTTACCGCCTACCCCGCCGTCTATGAGGTGATGAAGTACGCAGGCTTCGCCTACGTCCTCTACATGGCGTGGCGGATTTATCGCGCAGCACTTCCTCAACCGGGGGAGGAGGGTGGGACACCCACCACCATCTGGCGGGCCACCCTGTTTCAGTGGGTGAACCCGAAAGCCTGGATTGTGATTGCCGCGTTTGTCACGGCCTATGTTCCCGTGGAGCTCGGTGCTGCGAGCGTCCTGATTGCGCTGGCCATGTTCATTGGATTCACCATGCCAGGCGCCACTCTCTGGGTCGTGGTGGGAACGCTGCTGGCGCGCTTGCTTCGGACTCAACGTTCACAAAAGGTGTTTACTGCGGTGATGGCCGTGGCGTTGGTGGCCTCGATGGTTCCGGTGCTGTTTCTGTAGTTCGTCCCGCTAGCGCTTGATGATTTGGACAGGTTCTGTGTCGGGCAGTGGCATGGCGTCACGACCTCGAAGGTCAGGGTGAGCGCTCTTAAAGAGCGCTGGCACCAGGAATCCGAGGAGCGCGAAGATACTCGCGGCGACAAAACCACCGACTGACCCGAATCCATCGATGGCAAACCCCGCCACCGCTGATCCCAAGGCAGCGCCCACCAACTGTCCTGAGCCCATCCAACCGTAAGCCTCTGCAGTGTCGGAGAACTTCACGCTCGAGGAGACGATGGCGAACATGACAGCCAGCGCGGGGGCAATCCCCGCTCCCGCGATCAGCAAGGCAAAGGCAATCCACCAGAAGTCGAGGATGGCTCCGGCCATCGCGATGCCGATAAAGACGACGAGCATGCGGGCGGCGAGCGCCCAGGGCCCAATCGCGAGGCCTCCGAGTGCTAGCCCCCCAATGATGGACCCGATAGCCCAGATCGAGAGGATGATGCCGGCCTCGGGGCCACCGTGACCGAACACGGACACGACTGCCACCTCTACCGCAGCGGCAGCGCCGATGAGCAAGAAGCCCACAACCGTGGCGAGCACGACAGCGGGTTTGCGCAGGACAACGCCCATCTTGTTTTTACTCTGCGGAATCTTGACCTCGCCGAGTTCCTTGCAGGAGAGGAACCAGAGCCCGCCGAGGATCAGGAAGCCACCCGCCACGATGATGGCGAGCTGGGTGGAAATTTGAGTGGCGATGAAGGTGGTGACGACGGGGCCCGCGATCCAAATGATTTCTTGCGCGGAGGCGTCGAGAGAAAACAGCGGGGTCAGTTGCTTGGAAGTCACCATGGTGGGGTAGATGGTGCGGACGGCGGGCTGAATCGGGGGTGTCGCAAGACCACCCATGAAGCCGACAGCAATGTAGGCACCAATGGGCATCGCGACAAACGCTATGCCGGCCATGCTGAAAGCCGAGACGATGATCGTGAGAATGATGACGGGGCGCATCCCCCAGTAACCCATCCACCGTGACGTGAGTGGTCCTGCGAGAGCCTGACCAAAACTGGTTGCGGCGAGAACTAAACCGGCTAGCCCGTAGGAGTTGAAGATCTGCTCGATGTGGAGCAGGTACGCCAGGGAGATCATTCCCGAGGGGAGCCTCGCGGTGAGCTGGGCAGAGATGATTCTGGCCACTCCGGGAGTTTTCAACAGATCGGCGTATTTGTTCACAACTAGCTCAGCTTACGCCCGCCCCCAGAGTGTCAGTGGTCGCTGAAACAGTGGCTTCTGAGGGCGGAAAAAGTCTCCCCAGGGCTGTGGAAAACTGCGCAAAGTTGTCCACAGGTGTGGAGGACACGCCCACAACATGTGGGGTATGTGAATTGTCAGAAGTGCCATATATAGTGGTCAAGCTGTCGAAGGAAAAAGTGCCCTCTGAGCACCACCGGGGATAGAAAACCAACAGAAAAGAACGTGATTTGTGGTCCCTGGGCCAAAGAATGAGGAGAAAACTGTGAACATCACCGTGGTGAAGCGCAATGGCGATCGGGAAGCCTACGACGCGAACAAGATCAACTTGGCTATCGAGGACGCAGCAAAGGGGCTGGACGACTCGATTACCTGGGTGACCCAGATCGCGAGTGAGCTCGAACTGACGCTGTTTGATGGCATCACCACCCAGCAACTCGACGAGGCTGTCATTCAGGTTGCACTGCAGAACGTCAAGGATGACCCTGCATTTGACGTCTTGGCCTCCCGCTTGCTCGTCAAGACCATCTATAAGCGTGTTCTCGGTGACTACGAATCGCCGGAAGAGCTCAAGCAGCTCCACGTCCAGCACTTCGAGGAGAACGTCCGCCGCGGCGTTGAGGAGGGTCTGCTGGACGAGCGCCTCACCCAGATGTTCGACTTTGACGCTCTCGCAGCCGCCCTGGAGCCCACCCGCGACGAACTGCTGAAGTACATCGGTGTCGTGACCCTGAACAACCGCTACGGCATCAAGGGCCGCAACGGTGACCCCCTCGAGGTTCCCCAGTACTTCTGGATGCGTATCGCCATGGGTCTCTCCCTCAACGAGGAAAACCCCACCGAGCACGCCCTCAAGTTCTACGAGAAGATGTCGAAGCTCGAGTACCTGGCCGCCGGTTCCACCCTCGTTAATGGTGGAACCAGCTACCCCCAGCTCGCCAACTGCTTCGTCATGGAAATGCAGGATGACATCGAGCACATCGCGAAGACCACCCGCGACGTCATGTGGCTCACCAAGGGAACCGGAGGAATCGGCCTGGCCGTGACCAAGCTCCGTGCTCAGGGATCCCCGATTCGCTCCAACAACACCACATCGACTGGACCCATCCCCTTCATGCACACCATCGACTCCGTGCTCCGCGCAGTGTCTCGCGGTGGCAAGAAGTTCGGTGCGCTCTGCTTCTATATGGAGAACTGGCACCTTGACTTCCCCGAGTTCCTCGACCTGCGTCAGAACTCCGGTGACCCCTACCGTCGCACTCGTACCGCCAACACCGCCGTTTGGATCTCGGATGAGTTCATGAAGCGCGTGGAGAACGACGAGCCCTGGTACCTCTTTGACCCACTCGAGGTTGCTGACCTGAACGAGCTCTACGGCGCTGAGTTCTCCAAGCGCTACGCCGAGTACGTCGAGATGGCAGAAGCCGGCAAATTGAACATGTTCAAGAAAATCGGTGCCCGCGAGCAGTTCAAGGCCATCCTGATCTCCCTTCAGGCCACCAGCCACCCGTGGCTGACCTGGAAGGACACCATCAACAACCGTG
>CAZPBS010000066.1:0-5534 GCA_964584925.1 uncultured Microbacteriaceae bacterium | reverse complement strand
CCCGGGCAAGTCTCCAGGGACAGGATTCGAACACAGCCAGGTCACTGGCCGAAATGACCCATGAACCATCTCCGAGGCGCTGCATGGGGCACAGCCTAAGTCAGAGCACCCACAGGGCGCCTAAATCATTTCCAGCTCGGTCAGCTTGCTGTTCAGCAGAGGGTTGCTGGGCTCGGTGAGAACGGAACCATCGGGAAAGAGGAGCACCGGAATGTTGGGGCGACCACTGAGTTCAATGGCTTTTGCTTTGTCCTGCTCGCTCGCGTCCACGTCGTGATAGGTGAAGTCAACTCCGTAGTGCTCCAGCAGGGCCTGAGCGCGAACACAATCGCCACACCAGGATGCTCCGTAAAACTCGACTGTCTTGTTATCAGCTGACATGCTCTGCCTCTTCTTTTGCGGGTGAGATTGTTAAGCGTAACGACGCTCATCGCTAACCTACGACCTCCTAAACTCAGGGGCGAAGAGATTTATTCCTTCCAACACCAAAGGGGGTGCCTCTGTGGTTCACACCACTGGTCCTGGTCCATCGCTCCAGGAGGGTCCCGACGGTGAAGCGCGCTACCGACTGGCCCCCGGTGAGGACGCCTCTGGCGTCGTTATGAGGGTGGAGAAGGATTCACTCGGAGAGCTAGAGGTCCCACAGGACGCCTACTGGGGTATCCATACGGCCCGCGCTCTGGTGAATTTTCCGATTACCCGTCGTGCTATCTCCAACTATCCGGACCTGATTCGCGGCATTGCTCGTGTCAAGCAGGCAGCCGCCAGAGCGAACAAAGACATCGGTGTGCTCTCCGCTGAGAAAGCAGACGTCATCGACCAGGTGTGTGAAGAGCTCTGGTCGGGAGCGCTGCATGACCAGTTTGTGCTCGGTGCGGTGCAGGGTGGTGCGGGGACGTCGACCAACATGTGTGCCAATGAGGTCATCGCCAATCGTGGGCTCGAACTGATGGGTCACGCTAAGGGGGAATACGAGTACCTCCATCCCATTGACGATGTCAATCGTTCACAGTCCACCAATGACGTCTATCCCACGGCTATCAAGCTGGGAATGGTTTTGGGAGTCCAGCGCCTCTTCGCCGAACACAAACTCCTGGCAGAATCCTTTGCCGAGAAAGGTCGAGAATTCCAGACCATCTTGAAAGTGGGGCGTACCCAACTTCAAGACGCTGTTCCCATGACACTCGGCCAAGAATTTGGTGGATTCGCGACAACCCTCCGCGAAGACCACGACCGCATCAAAGAAACCATCCCGTTCCTGTGTGAAATCAACCTCGGCGCCACCGCGATTGGCACCGGTATTACCGCAGACCCCCGCTACCCCGAAGCAGTCCGCGCCCACCTGGCCGAGCTCACCGGTCTCGACATCAGGACATCGCCTGACCTCATTGAAGCGACCAGTGACGCGGGTGTATTTATGACTCTCTCCGGGACACTCAAGCGCGCAGCGGTGAAGCTCTCCAAAATCTGTAACGACCTGCGTCTGCTCTCGAGTGGTCCTCAAGCAGGTTTGGGAGAGATCAACCTTCCCGCCCGTCAGGCGGGGTCCTCGATTATGCCCGGGAAGGTGAACCCGGTCATCCCCGAGGTCGTCAACCAGGTGGCCTTCGCCATCATTGGGTCCGATGCCACCGTGACAGCGGCTGCCGAGGGCGGGCAGCTACAGCTCAACGCTTTTGAGCCGATTATTGCCTCCTCCATTCTGCAATCCGTGGTCTGGCTCACCAACGCGTGTAAGACCTTGAGGGTCAACTGCGTGGAGGGCATCACCGCGAACGAGGAGCGCCTGCACCAGCAAGTGGAAGCCAGCGTGGGTGTTGTGACCGCCCTCACCCCCTACATCGGTTATTCACAGGCTGCGGCAATCGCCTATGAGGCGCTTGCCGGTGGCGGAACAGTTCGAGAACTTGTCATCGCCCAGGGTCTGATGGACGAAGCGGAGCTGGAGAGGGTGTTATCTCCCGAGAGACTCAGTGGCCTGACACTGGGGACCGGCCTGATCACTCTGCCTCCGGCAGCCATCGAACCTGAGGACGCCGGTTAAGAACCTCGCCGCCCAGGGCGGGGCTTGGCCTCCGGCACGTCTGAGCGGCGAGTAACTTGTCCCTAGGGTCGCAAGAAATGGCCCCACCGGTCAATCCCTGGTTCATTACAGCTTGATAACGGCTGGGGAGAGCTGTGAGCAACAGGCGGACTGTGCTTTCGCGAATCTCCGGCATGAGCTAGAGTTGCCGTTTGTGCCGTGTAACGGCCGCGGAGAGTAGAGCTTCATCACCGGATGGGGCGCCGCGCAGCGAGACGAAGGAGAGCTGACATGGCTATTGCGCCAGATACCAAAGCAAGCATTATCGAGACATACGCCACTCACCCCGGTGACACTGGCTCTCCCGAGGTCCAGATTGCGCTGATGTCTCACCGCATCAACGAGCTGACCGAGCACCTCAAGGAGCACAAGCACGACCACCACTCGCGTCGTGGTCTACTTCTCATGGTCGGTCGCCGTCGTCGCCTGTTGGGCTACCTCCAGCGCATCGACATTGCTCGCTACCGTGCCCTGATCGAGAAGCTCGGTCTGCGCCGATAATCCCGTTTTCTGTCGATACCCCGCGCCAGTGGTGCGGGGTATCGCTTTTGGGGGACAATCGCGATACCCTAAACCAGTAGGTGAATCTCACCCGCACACAACTGAATAAGGCTCTCTACGGGAGTAGGTGGGTCAGGAGCTGGTCACCGGTGGTGGTCTACTGTCCAGGGACAGTGCACTTCTACTGTTGGCCAGAAACAGGCCCCACGTATGTGGTGTACTCATCCTCCCCTCCTGTGACGTGGCGTGCCGCCATGCCAGACCACTCGGTCGGGCATGTTCGAAGAAAAATAAGGAGATGTGACCTTAATGGAAGGTCCAGAAATCAAGTTCGCTGAAGCCGTATTGGATAACGGCAAGTTCGGAAAGCGCACCGTGCGCTTTGAAACGGGTCGTTTGGCCCAGCAAGCCCAGGGTGCGGTTGCCGCATACCTGGATGAAGAAACCATGTTGCTCTCGGCAACGAGTGCCTCGAAGAATGCCCGCGAGGGTTTTGACTTCTTCCCCCTGACTGTTGACGTTGAAGAGCGTGCCTACGCGGGAGGAAAGATCCCCGGATCCTTCTTCCGTCGTGAAGGTCGCCCCTCCACTGAGGCCATCCTGGTCTGCCGTCTCATCGACCGGCCGCTGCGCCCCTCCTTCGTGGATGGTTTGCGCAACGAGGTCCAGATTGTGATCACGGTGCTCTCTATTGCCCCTGATGAGTTCTATGACGCTCTGGCCATCAACGCCGCGAGCGCCTCCACTCAGATCTCTGGTCTGCCCTTCAGCGGCCCCATCGCCGCTGTGCGCTTGGCGCTGATTGGTGACCAGTGGGTCGCCTTCCCCAAGCACTCTCAGCTCGCTGAGGCCGTGTTTGACATCGTTGTTGCCGGTCGTGTCGTCAAGGACGCGAAGGGCAAAGAGGACGTTGCCATCATGATGGTGGAGGCCGAAGCAACCGAGGGTAGCTGGGAGCTCATTCAGGGCGGTGCGACCAAGCCCAACGAGGACGTGGTCGCTGCTGGTCTGGAAGCCGCTAAGCCTTTCCTCAAGCAGCTGGTCGAGGCTCAGCAGAAGATGGCTGACCAGTCCGCCAAGGAAATCGAGAACTACCCGGTCTTCTCTGACTACTCCGACGAGGTTCTCGCCGCAGTGGACGGAATTGCAGCGAAGGAGCTCGCCTCGATCTACCAGATCGCTGACAAGCAGGAGCGTCAGGCTGCCGATGATGAGCTGAAGGCTCGCGTCAAGGAGGCCATTGCGACCAAGGTTGAGGCTGGAGAACTCGCAGAGGGCTCCAACTCGATGGTGTCAGCTGCTTACAAGTCGGTCACCAAGCGCGTCATGCGCACCCGTGTGCTGGCCGAGGGCATTCGTATCGATGGCCGTGGAACGTCCGACCTCCGCGTCATTGACGCTGAGGTCGATGTGATTCCTCGCGTTCACGGTTCAGCTCTGTTCCAGCGTGGAGAAACCCAGATCATGGGTGTCACCACCTTGAACATGCTGAAGATGGAGCAGCAGATTGACTCGCTCGCTCCGGTGAAGTCCAAGCGCTACATGCACCACTACAACTTCCCGCCTTACTCCACCGGCGAAACCGGTCGTGTGGGAACACCCAAGCGTCGTGAAATTGGTCACGGTTTCTTGGCAGAGCGCGCACTTGTGCCCGTCTTGCCCAGTCGCGAGGAGTTCCCCTACGCCATCCGTCAGGTGTCCGAGGCTCTAGGGTCCAACGGTTCGACCTCCATGGGCTCGGTGTGTGCCTCGACTCTGTCGATGCTGAACGCCGGTGTGCCTCTGAAGGCACCCGTTGCCGGTATCGCCATGGGTCTGATCTCTGACGAGGTTGATGGAGAGATGCGCTACGCCGCTCTCACCGACATCCTCGGAGCGGAAGACGCACTGGGTGACATGGACTTCAAGGTCGCTGGAACCAGCGAGTTTGTGACAGCTATCCAGCTGGACACCAAGCTCGATGGAATCCCTGCCAGCGTTCTTGCCGGTGCGCTGACCCAGGCTAAGGAAGCCCGCCTTCACATCCTCGGTGTGATGAACCAGGCCATTGACTCTCCGGATGAGATGGCACCGACCGCGCCTCGCGTGATCACGGTTCAGATCCCCTCGGACAAGATTGGTGAGCTGATTGGCCCTAAGGGCAAGACCATCAACTCCATTCAGGACGAGACGGGAGCTGACATCTCGATTGATGATGACGGCACCGTCTACATTGGCGCTGTCGATGGCGAGAGCGCAGAGGCCGCACGGGCTCGCGTGAACGCTATCGCTAACCCCGTCAACCCTGAGGTAGGAGAGCAATACCTCGGAACCGTCGTGAAGATCGCCACCTTCGGTGCGTTCATTTCACTGGTTCCCGGTAAGGATGGATTGCTGCACATCTCTGAGGTTCGCAAGCTTGCCGGTGGCAAGCGAGTGGAGGATGTCGAGGATGTCCTGTCTGTCGGACAGAAGGTCCTAGTCGAAATCTCCAAGATTGATGACCGTGGCAAGCTTTCGCTCTCCCCTGTCCTCGCCGAAGGTGAAGCAGAGGCTCCCTCCGACGACGAGTAACGGTCACTCTGCGAAGGCCGGCGTCCCCTCGGGGAGCCGGCCTTCTGCGTGTCGAAATAAATAAAGAGAATTTAATAAACGCGATTCCGCGCGTCATCATGAAATCCACATAAATATTGATTTATCGGTAATGAAGCCTTTCGCTTCGTGCGAAGTTTCGCGGAAATGCGTTCCGCATTCAGGAAACTTCCAGCTTAAATTGAGTGTTTGTCTAGCAAGAATTACCTCCCGGGGGTAGCGTTACGCACGCGAGTTATGGAGACCGTGAGGAATTCGTAGCGCGCGAGAGGAATATTCCTCGTCCACCCGCCGACGGGTCCGTCGCGGCGGCGGGCGGTGATAACTACAGAAACATGTCAAGGGAGAATCATGGATCTGCTTAGCATTACGCAAGCAT
>CAZPBS010000065.1:0-5567 GCA_964584925.1 uncultured Microbacteriaceae bacterium | reverse complement strand
GTTAGACCTCAGCGCGTTACATGGGCATAATGGGGGAACTGTTGAGTTAGAGGCAAAGACAGAAACAAATATGACCCATACTGATCGTGTCAATGAAGACGCACAGAGAAACCGCTTCCGGTTGTCTGTTGCCCAAGCACCAGGAGGCACCGTGGATTCAGCGACAGCTGAGGACAGCACGTTCTTTTCCAGGGCACTGAAACTTTTTCTTATCGCCATACTCGCGTTTGCCGGGGTTCTTCTTGCCTCCCCTGCGATGGCTGACACGGTCGGTGATGAATACGAGAACAAGATTCTGGGAAACGTAAAGAATGAGGGATCTCCGCTCGGCGGGGTCAAAATTATTGTCGAGGGAAATGGCTACTCGGCCGAAGTAGTCACCGACGCCGATGGAAAATGGGCAATAGGTGTTCCAGAAGCTGGAACATACGAAATCACCCTCGTCGAGGACACTCTCCCGGATGGCATCGCTGTTCTCGAAGGAGGCGCGACACAGACGGTCGAATGGGGATTCACCAACACAGTGGTGTGGAATTTCTTCATTGGCGAGGGTGAGAGAAACCCCACGAGCCAGCTCGACCAGTTCTTCATGCGAGTGTTCGCAGGCATCAACTTTGGATTGTTGCTGGGCCTCGCGGCTATCGGTCTCTCCTTGGTGTTCGGAACTACCGCCTTGCCGAACTTCGCCCACGGTGAGATGGTCACCATGGGCGCGCTCTTCACGCTTTTCCTGACGCTCGCCGGGGTCCCGCTCCTTCTGTCTTTCCCCATTGCTGTCGCTCTCTCGGCGCTCTTTGGCTGGGGACTTGACGCTGCGGTTTGGGCACCGCTGCGCGCGCGCGGGGTGGGAATTGTGCAGCTCATGATCGTGAGCATCGGCCTTTCCTTGACGTTCCGATACATCACTCAGGCTTTCTTGGGAGGTGGAACCGAGCAGCTCCCCGGAGCGCTGGGCTCGCCTGAGATTCCCATCTTCCGCACCGTGACACTGAGTGTGAACGACCTCATCAGTATGGGCGTCAGCCTGGTGGTGCTCATCGCTTTCGCGATGTGGTTGTTGCGCAGCAAGATGGGCAAAGCCACCCGAGCGGTCTCTGACAATGCTGACTTGGCGGCAGCCTCCGGAATCGATGTCGACCGGGTAATCAGGGTTGTGTGGATTATGGCGGGAGGCCTTGCGGGGCTTGCCGGCATCCTGTGGGCTTACTTCCGGCCCGGCCTCAAGTGGGACATGGGTGAGAAGATTCTTCTGTTTATCTTCGCTGCTGGTGTTCTCGGTGGTCTGGGAACAGCCTTTGGTGCGTTCGTAGGAGCCATGATTGTGGGTGTCTTGATTGAGACCTCGGCTCAAATCATTCCCTCAGACCTCAAGTACGTCGGTGCGCTCGTGGTGATGATTGTGATTCTGCTCTTCCGGCCACAGGGAATCCTGGGTAGACGAGAGCGAATAGGTTAGGGGCCGGACTGATGGATATCGTTTCAATCTTGAATAACACAGCCCAAGCGCTGTTTAGCCCGGTCACCATTGCGTTTGCAATGGCAGCTCTGGGTCTGGCGATTCACTTTGGATTCGTCGGCCTGCTGAACTTCGGTATCGCAGGCTTCATGGCCGTCGGAGCCTATGGTTACGCCATTTCGACGCTGACGTTCGGATTCCCGTGGTGGGCAGCGTTCCTCGCAACCATCGTCGCATCTGCCGTGTTTGCTGTCCTACTCGGGATTCCGACGTTGCAACTTCGAGGGGATTATCTCGCCATCGTGACAATTGCGGCAGCCGAGATTGTGAGATTGCTCTTACTGTCAACCACCTGGATTGAGACAACGGGTTCGGCTGATGGTTTGGTGGCCTACGCCAATGATTTCCGAAGCATCAACCCGTTCCCCGATGGCACTTACGGGTTTGGGCCGTGGAGCTATACGGCTAATCAATTCTGGGTCTTGATATTCGCCCTCATCGTCTTGGCTCTTGCCACGCTCGTTCTCTGGAGACTGGTAAAAAGCCCGTGGGGTCGAGTCATCAAAGGTATCCGTGAGGACGAAGACGCCGTGCGCGCTCTGGGTAAGAACGTTTTCGCGTACAAGATGCAAGCTCTTGTAGTGGGAGGTATCGTCGCCGGCCTGGGGGGTGCGCTCTACGTTCTCCCCTCGTCAGCAAACCCGATGCTCTTCGCCACGTCGTTGACCTTCTTCGTCTGGACAGCCTTGCTCCTTGGTGGAGCGGCCACAGTATTCGGACCGTTGCTGGGAGCCGTTATCTTCTGGGTTTTGCAGGCGTTCCTTGGGTCGCTGCTTCCGGCAATGGCGGAAGCAGGCCTCCTCGGTGCCCTCTCGTCCGCACAGGCCGGAGCTCTGCGATTCGTGTTGGTGGGCCTCCTCCTCGTCATCATCGTCATTCTTAGACCTCAAGGAATCGTCGGCGACAAGAGGGAGTTGACCTTTGTCCGGAAGTAAACCCATGAAGAAGACCCCCCAGAAGAGCACCGGCCTGCATCAGGGGGAGGCGCGGCCGGGTGTGCCCAAGGTAGACCCGATCCTCGTTGCCGACCATGTCTCGAGGAAATTTGGTGGTCTTGTCGCAGTTGACGTTGAGCACCTCGAAATTCCGCGAGGAGCAATCACAGCCCTCATTGGTCCCAACGGTGCTGGCAAAACCACCCTGTTCAACCTTTTGACCGGTTTCGACAAACCAGATACCGGTTCGTGGTCGTTCTCGGGCAAAAACCTCGCCGGTATCCCCGCGCACAAAGTCGCAGAGATGGGTCAGGTTCGAACGTTTCAGCTGACCAAGGCCTTAGGCCTTCTCACCGTCCTCGAAAACATGAAGCTTGGCGCCAAAGATCAAACCGGTGAGTCACTCTTCCAATCGATTTTCCCCTTCTTGTGGAAGAAACAAGAGGCCGAAATCGAGGAGCGTGCTCTCGAAATTCTGGAGCGATTCAAGTTGCTGAAGCTCAAGGATGATTTCGCGGCCAGCCTTTCAGGCGGTCAACGAAAGCTCCTCGAGATGGCTCGAGCGCTCATGACCAACCCAACCCTGGTTATGCTCGACGAGCCCATGGCAGGTGTCAACCCGGCACTTACCGAATCCTTACTGGAGCACATTCTTGATTTGAAGACCGAGGGCATGACAGTTCTCTTTGTCGAGCACGACATGCACATGGTCCGTCACATCGCCGACTGGGTTGTCGTGATGGCTGAAGGGCGCATCATTGCAGAAGGACCCCCAGAGGACGTCATGAAGGACGAAGCCGTCGTGGATGCCTACCTAGGAAGCCACCAGGATGTTGATCTTGGAGTCGTAACGGGACGAATCACTCTCCCGAAAGGAGAGAAGTAGGCCATGGCTGAAGAAAAAAAAGTCGTCGTCAATGTCGACAACCTGGTTGCGGGTTACCTTCCCGGCGTTAACATCCTCAACGGCTGTAACCTCATCGCGCGTGAGGGTGAACTGATTGGAATCATCGGACCCAACGGTGCAGGAAAGTCAACTCTCCTCAAGGCAATCTTCGGTCAATCCAAAGTTCGCGAAGGGGCCGTGTATCTCAATGGAGAGAACATCACCGGCCTAAAGGCTGACAAGCTCGTGGAGCGTGGAGTTGGGTATGTTCCCCAAAACAACAATGTCTTCCCGAGTCTTACTATCGAAGAAAACCTCCAGATGGGTGTCTACCAGAAGCCCGACAAATATGACGAAGGTCTCGAACTCGTGACCAGCCTCTTCTCAGAGCTCGGTGCTCGCCTCAAGCAGCGAGCTGGCTCGTTGTCCGGTGGTGAGCGTCAGATGGTGGCCATGGGCCGTGCTCTCATGATGAATCCCTCAGTCTTGCTCCTAGATGAGCCCTCCGCTGGCCTCTCACCGGTGCGCCAAGACGAAGCGTTCCTTCGTGTCTCGGACATCAACAAGGCTGGCGTGACGACCATCATGGTGGAACAAAACGCTCGACGCTGTCTTCAGATTTGCGATCGTGGATACGTGCTCGACCAAGGAAAAGATGCGGTCACAGGATCGGGTCGGGACCTTCTAAATGACCCGAAGGTCATAGAGCTCTACCTCGGCTCACTCGGCGCCTAAAGAATCACCACGCGCGGCCACATAGTCGCGCAGATCTCAGTCGCCACGCACAAAGTTCGCTTTGCGGTGCGCGGATTCTTCTGAGTCCTCATTATCAAGCCAATGCGAAGGGCCCCGGCGAATTATCGCCGGGGCCCTCGCGTGTGACAACTGTCACCTAGCTCAAATCAACTTAGTTGATGGGGAGGTAGGTGTTGTCCTCGCCGTACTGGTAGATACCAATAGCAGCTTCGGTGGGGTCACCGTTGTCGCCGAAGGCGATTCCGCCGGAGAGGCCGTCGTAGTCAGCCACTCCACCACCGTTGATGATGTCTGCACAGGCAGCAAAGGTGGTGCACTTCTCGCCACCACCGGAACCACCGGAGACTTCCTGCATCTTGTCAGCGATAGCACGCGAGTCGGTCGAGCCGGCTGCGAGAGCTGCAAGAGCTACGAGGACCACTGCGTCGTAGGACTCAGTGCTGTACGCCCAGACGTCGTCACCGAACAGAGAGGGGTTGCCCATCTCGGTCCAGACAGCGTCAGCGCGCTCCTTGTAGTCATCGGAAATGCTGGTCGACGTAGGACCAGGCAGAGTTCCCTTAGAACCGGTCAGGGTTCCTGCGGGGAAGTCCTCCGAGTAGTTGGCAAGGTTACCGTCCGTGAAGTACATGTTGGAGTTGGGGAACCCAGCAGCAACAATCTCGGGGACAGCAGTCTTGGTCTCATCGAAGAGGATGACGACGAGGGCGTCGGGGTCAAGAGCAACAACCTCGTTGACCTGAGAGGTCAGGTTGGTGTCACCCGTGTTCACCGAAGCGGAACCGAGAACGGTACCACCAGCAGCCTCGAATGCCTTGGTTGCCTCTTCCTGAAGAGTGATGCCGTAGGCGTCATTCAGAGTCAGGAATGCAGCGGTCTCGTGACCATCAGCGGCGAGGAGCTGACCCAGTGCCTCACCCTGCAGGAAGTCTGCGGGAGCGGTACGGAAGTACAGACCGTCGTCGTCGTAGTCAGAGAGAGTAGTAGAGGTGTTTGCAGGAGAAATCTGCAGAACGCCAGCTTCCTTGGTGACCTGGTCGATGAAGGACAGGGACACACTCGAAGAGGCAGCACCAACAATGGCGGAAACACCCTCGTTCAGAAGACGGGGAATTTCAGTCTCATATGCCTTGTTGTCAAGGTCACCGGAGTCACCATAAACAACCTCGATGCTGATGCCAGCATCTGCGGCGTTGATGTCTGCAGCTGCGAGAGCCACACCTGCTTCTTCGGGCGGTCCGAGGAATGCAAGAGAACCGGTGACGGGCAGGGCCGTACCGATCTTCAGCGCCAGCGACTCAGCTGCAGCAGGAGTTTCCGCTGCATCAGTGGTCTCTGGGGCTGCTTCTTCAGCGGCTGCACAGCCGCTGAGCACTAGCGCGGAGGCAGCGAGAATGGCAAAGCCAGTCCCAGCCTTCGAAAATACGCTCATGATGCTCCTTTTGTTTACTTGGTGTAAAGAACGTGGCCATGC
>CAZPBS010000064.1:0-5569 GCA_964584925.1 uncultured Microbacteriaceae bacterium | reverse complement strand
AGCGTGCGAAGGTAGTGGGCATAACGCTCAGCCGGTGGCTGATCGCCGGCGAGCAGAGAAATTCGATCCTCCGGCACAAGATCTTGTAATACGGCCCAACACTGTTCGACATCTCGCCAATCCGGGCAGACAACGATGACGGATTGCCCCTCGGCCAGCGCCTTAACCGCAATGTGCGCGACAGACTCCCGCGAACGAGGGACCACCGTGCCGATGGGGGATGTCGTCATCCCATAGGGCAACGAGAGGCTATTACGAATTGCCGAACCGATCATGTCGGACGCCACAAGTGCTGTGGGTTCAAGGACTGGCGCCTCCCACTGATTATTCTGTGGGGCGTCAAGGGCTGATCCGTCTCGCCACCAACCCTTCTCCGCCTTGACGTAGCGCTTCGGAATCGCAAGTCTCAGAACATCCGCAGCGTTACCCGCTGACCTCGATGCCACCGCGCTCGCAAGGTCCCAGAGGCGAGGAGGAAGAACGGGAACTGGGGAGACTACTTCTGCAATCGCCGCCAACTTTCCGGAATGCCCGGTGTCGCTGGAACACTCGATTACATAGCCCTCGGCCAGCCTTTTGGCAGAGCGCAGTGGAACCCGGACACGAACACCCTGTTGGACGTCCAGCTCTGGAGGAATCAGATAGTCAAACAGCCGACTGAGCTGTGGCAGGCGAGAGTCCAGAACAACTCGTGCTACTCGCCTACTATCGCTCACAATCCACTAGCTTGGCGCAACTCCTCCACACGGTTAAGACGCTCCCACGGAAAATCGTGATCTGTGCGTCCAAAATGCCCGTAGGCGGCGGTCGGGAGGAAGGGTGTATCCAGCAGCTCAAGTTGCTCGATGATGGCCTTAGGGCGGAGATCAAACACTGTTTCAATCGCATTTTCGATGGTCTCTGCCGGTACCTTTTCGGTACCGAAGGTCTCGACGAAGATGCTCACCGGGTGGGCGGTCCCGATCGCGTAGGAGACCTGGATCTCGGCTTTGTCCGCCAGTCCTGCCGCGACAACGTTCTTAGCAACCCAGCGCAACGCGTACGCCGCTGAGCGGTCAACCTTGGTGGGGTCCTTCCCGCTGAAGGCCCCGCCACCGTGACGGGACGCCCCGCCGTAGGTATCCACAATGATTTTTCGCCCGGTCAAACCGGCATCGCCATCGGGTCCTCCCGTAACGAAGGGTCCGCTGGGGTTGATGAGATACCGCGTGCGAGAAGCATCGAGATCCACCAACTCAAGGACAGGTTCGATGACATGCTTCCTCAGGTCAGCCTCAATCTGGTCGTGCTCAACCCCCGGGTCATGCTGGGTTGAAATCACCACGGTCGTCAGTTCGACAGGTTTGCCATCGTCGAACCCAATGGTCACCTGAGTTTTTCCGTCAGGCCGCAAGTAGGGGACCAAACCTGACTTCCGGGCGACGGACAGTTGCTGCGCGAGACGGTGGGCGAGCCATAGGGGCATGGGCATGTAGGACTCAGTCTCGGTGGTCGCGAATCCGAACATGATTCCCTGATCGCCGGCCCCGAGAGTGTCGTAGGGATCGACCGACCCGCCACTCCGGGCCTCTAAAGCCGAATCGACGCCATGAGCAATGTCCGCCGATTGCTGTCCCAGAGAGAGGTGCCACGCAAAGCCATCGGCATCGATACCAATGGAGACATCTGTGTAGCCGATGGAGCGCACAAGATCACGCACGATCTTCTCGACGTCGACTGTGGCGTTGGAGGTGACCTCACCGGCAACATGGATCATGTTTCCGGCGCTCAGCGACTCGATGGCGCATCGAGAACTCTTGTCCCCCGCCAGAAACGCGTCGAGCAATGCATCACTGATTTGGTCGCACATCTTGTCAGGATGACCCTCAGTGACCGATTCAGAACTGAAGTACCTCATGAGCCCTACCTAGAGTTCGGGCAGAGCGTCCAAGAGCCGCCCCGCAACGGAAGATTTTGTTCCTTCGAACGTCAGCGACTGCGGGCTCGCGGTAATTAGTGTCACTGCTGTTTCAACTTCGCCAAATCCTACCTGGTCACCCACGAGGTTGAGAACTATGGCATCAGACTTCTTCGCTTTGAGCTTCTTTCGGGCGGTTGACTCTCGTTGTGTTGAATCAACCTCGGTTTCTGCTGCGAAGCCCACGACAATCTGTCCTGTTGTCTTGGTCTCTCCCAGCTGGGCCAGAATGTCCGGCGTGCGCTCAAGCTCAGGCGTCCAATACTCCGGCTGATCGGCCTTAGAAAGCTTCTGGGGTGAGGGGGTTCGCGCGCGCCAATCCGCCACCGCTGCAGCCATAAGGATGATGTCGTGTGTGGGTTGAGCGGCCGCCATGGCGGCGAGCATGTCCTGTGCTGTAGAGACAGAAAGGGTGTCGACTCCCTGAGGCAGCGGAACCTCTACATGGGAGTGGACAAGAGTCACCTGAGCACCCCGCAGCCTCGCGGCCTCGGCGAGGGCGACTCCCATCGCTCCTGAGGAACGGTTTCCTAGGTAACGTACCGGGTCAAGCGGCTCTCTCGTACCGCCTGCCGAAATCAGGACTCGTTTGCCCTCTAGAGACTGAGGTGTCAGAGACGACAGAGCGAAATTCACGATGGTCTCCGGTTCCGACATCCGACCCACGCCGCTGTCGTCCCCGGTAAGCGGACCTGAGTCAGGACCTACGAGAAGGACACCCCGCTGGCGCAGGGTCTCCACGTTCGCCTGAACAGCCGGGTTTTCCCACATCTCTGTGTGCATTGCCGGAGCGAGTACAAGGGGGGCGGTCGCGGCAAGGAGTGTGGTCCCCAACAGATCACCCGCGAAGCCCCCTGCAATCGAGGCGAGCGTGTGCGCGGTCGCGGGGCACACCACGATGAGATCGGCCTGCTGCCCTAGGGCAACGTGACGCACTTCGGCGACACCCTCAAACAAATCTGTTGGCACCGGGTTGCGCGAGATTGCTTCCCAAGTCGGTAACCCGACGAACTTCAGTGCAGAGCCTGTCGGGATAACAGTCACGTGATGGCCGCGACGTACAAACTCTCGAACAACCGAGACAGCTTTATAGGCGGCGATTCCACCGGCCACACCGACAATCACCCGCAAAGGCATACTCTGCTCCTCTGATGAGGACACAGCGTCTTAGGACGCTGGACGGTTGAGAACTAGCTTGCCCTCGTTAATTTCACGCAGTGCGATGCTCAAGGCCTTCTCATCGATAGTCGAGGGCACGAGCGGTCCTACGTGGTCGTAGATGTTCCCATCACCGAGGTCGGAGTAGTAAGCATTAATCTGACGCGCGCGCTTCGCCGCATAAATCACAAGCTGGTACTTGGAGTCAACCTTGCCCAACAGCTCATCGATAGGTGGATCAATGATTCCATCGCGATGTAACGACATATCTACTCCTTGGTGGCCTGTGCGCGCTGTGACGCAAGTACCAAGTCTACGATGCTTTGGCCAGCTTCTTCTACCGTTTCATTGATCACCACAGCATCAAACTCTCGCTGGCGGCGCAGCTCACGTTCCGCCGTGCCCAACCGACGGGTTCTCTCCGCTTCGTTCTCGGTTCCTCGCGCCTCTAAGCGTTCGGCCAACACCTCAAAAGAGGGTGGGGCCACAAAGACCGAGACGGACCTCTTCATGGCCCGCTTTACTTGCTTGGCACCCTGAACATCGATTTCTAGAATCACGTTTTTGCCCTCGTCAAGCAACGCCTCGACAGGAGCACGAGGTGTGCCGTAGCGATGCTCTTGGTGGACTATTGCCCATTCCAGGAGATCTCCGTTGTCAATAAGACTCTGGAACTGGTTCGGTGACACGAAGAAATAGTGTTCGCCTTCGCGCTCCCCCGGTCTCTGAGGGCGTGTGGTTGCGGAAACACTGAGCACAAATTCTGGGTAGTGAGAGGTAATCCACGACACGATGGTTCCTTTTCCAACACCGCTGGGTCCTGCCAACACCACCAAGACTCCCCGCAGGTGCGGCAAATACCGTCGGTAGAGGTTCTGCACCTCAATCCGGAGAGCCGCTCTCTGTCGGACCCGCAGACCGCCCAACGTTGCGGTCGGGCTCACACCGACGCGTTCGAGAACCTCTCGAGTCTTAGTCACACCAAAACCTGGAATCGAGCGGAGGAACCACTCAACACGCAGGCCTCTAATCACGGGATCAGTGGCAGGGTTTTCTGCGCTGTCATAGACCTCGACCAAGCGATGCTGACCGAGTCGTAGCGCCTTCTTGAAAGTGGCTCTCGCCCGCCGCATTTCGACACCACGTCGGGACGCCTCCGCCGCATCAAACTCCTGGCTCACGAGTGAAGATCCCCTTCTGCGGAGCGAACAGCGTCGGTAAAACCTGCCTCACCGGCGAGCAGAACCGATCGTGCGACTACTGCAAACAAAGGTGAGGTGTCCGGAAAGAGAGTACTCGCCTGCGAAAGCTCAGCGCCCTGATAACCAAACCCCGGCGCCAAGATAGGCATCCCCGGATAGTCACTCATATCGAAACCAAAGTCAGAGAGACTCACTGTCGCCCCGACCACGACTCCGACCCGGGATTGAGTGCCCGGATTATTCAGGACCCACTTCGACACATCATCCACAACACCGTGGGCAACACTCATGCCATCGGCGCGACGGGCTCTTTGTGTGTCTCCCGCCTCTGGATTAGATGTCGCAGCCAGCACAAATACGCCCTTGTCATGTTCTGCAGCAAGACTGAGTGCGGGCTCGAGTGCGCGGACGCCCTGGTAGGGCACCGCCGTCAGGAAGTCCACCTCGAAATCAGACCCAGGCGCGAGCCACGCGTCGGCATAACCCGACATTGTCGAACCAATATCGCCCCGCTTCGCGTCACCAATGATGGCAATTCCGAGCGCTCTCAGCTCTCCGAGGAGCACGGCGAGTTGCCGCATTCCTGCAACACCCAGCCGCTCAAAGAAGGCAACCTGCGGCTTCACTACCCGCACTCCGCTGTCGACCAGAACTGGAACTATTCTGCTGACAAACGACGCCAGGCCCGCGTCAGAATCAGCGCATCTCCACGCCTCCAACACGCTCGGATGCGGGTCAATTCCTACGCACAATGTGCGCACTGAGCGAACATGTTCGGCACTCACGAGGAAGCGAGGTCCCGCCGGCGTTGGTAGTCCTGGAGGCTGGTCACCTCTGGCGTGTCAGGTCTTTGCTCAAGCGACGCCACCGCGGCACCCACCTGCGCAATCGTGGTGAACAGGGCCTTATCTGCGGCAACGGTGGCAGTTCGGATCTCGTAACCATCGGCCCTGGCGCTTCGCCCACGGGGTGTGTTGATGACGATATCGATCCTGTTGTCCTGAATAAGGTCCACAACACTGGGCCCTTCTCCAGATCCGGACACCTCAGTGTGTTTCCGCACTACCTCTGCCGAGATTCCATAGCGTCCGAGGGTCTCAGCAGTGCCCTCCGTCGCCATGAGGTGGAAGCCAAGCTGACTGAGCCGGAGGATCGGCAGAATCACACTGCGTTTGTCTCGATCAGCGACTGACACGAATACCGTCCCAGACTGAGGAAGGCCGCCGTAGGCGGCGTCTTGGCTCTTGGCGAA
>CAZPBS010000063.1:0-5608 GCA_964584925.1 uncultured Microbacteriaceae bacterium | reverse complement strand
CAACGAATCACGGTGAACAAGCACCGTGAACCAATGCTACCTGGTTCGACCCGAGCCCAACAGCAGGGCATAATGTAGAACCGAGGCCAATGGCCTCCCATCAATTAGAAAGTCAGACGTCAAAGTCGACGTATAGGAGTGAGCGAGTGATAGCCAACACTTCCCTAGTTTCTCAATCGAGAAGCTCCATATCTCTGGAGGCTGTCGGCATCCCGAGACTCCTCAAACTCTTCCTGGCATTTGCCTTCGTGGTGATGGGAGTGTTCGCTGCCACGCCAGCGTTCGCAGACTCCGTTGGTGACGAATACGAGAACAAGATTCTCGGAAACGTCAAGAACGAGGGCACGCCTCTCGAAGGAGTGCGAATCATCGTCGAGGGCAATGGGTATTCCGCCGAAGTGGAAACCGACGCCGAAGGTAAGTGGTCGATCGGCGTTCCCCAGTCAGGCACGTACGAAATCACGCTGGTCGAGGACACACTTCCCGATGGCATCGCCGTGTTGGAGGGTGGCGCGACCCAGACTGTGGAGTGGGGTTTCACCAACACCGTCGTGTGGAACTTCTTCATCGGTGAAGGAGAGCGCAATCCGACCAGCCAATTTGACCAATTCCTGATGCGTGTGTTTGACGGCTTGAATTTTGGTTTGTTGTTGGGTCTTGCTGCCATTGGCCTTTCCCTGGTCTTCGGAACGACCTCGTTGCCCAACTTTGCACACGGCGAAATGGTCACGATGGGCGCGTTGTTCACGATGTACCTCGCGTTGGCTGGGGTTCCCCTCTTGTTGGCCTTCCCCATCGCGGTTGCACTATCAGCGCTATTTGGTTGGGGCCTGGACTCTGGAGTGTGGGCTCCGCTGCGGCGTCGTGGCGTGGGAATCGTCCAATTGATGATCGTGAGTATTGGACTGTCGCTCACATTCCGCTACCTCACCCAAGCTCTTCTTGGAGGCGGCACGGAGCAGCTTCCGGGAGCCCTCGGGTCTCCGGAAATCAACCTCTTCCGGACAGTGAGTCTCAGCGTCAACGACCTCATCAGTATGGGAATCAGTCTGATTGTGGTCATTGCATTCGCGATGTGGCTTCTCAACAGCAAGATGGGTAAAGCAACCCGTGCGGTGTCTGACAACGCTGACCTGGCCGCAGCGTCGGGCATCGACGTAGACCGTGTGATTAAGGTCGTCTGGGTGATGGCCGGTGGTCTTGCTGGACTGGCAGGAATTCTGTGGGCCTACTTCCGACCAGGTCTGAAGTGGGATATGGGTGAAAAGATTCTGCTCTTTATCTTCGCCGCGGGTGTTCTCGGCGGCTTGGGTACTGCATTCGGCGCTTTTGTCGGAGCCATGATCGTGGGAGTTCTGATCGAGACGTCAGCCCAGTTCATTCCCTCAGATCTCAAGTACGTCGGCGCACTGGTCGTGATGATTGTGATTCTGCTCTTCCGACCACAAGGAATCCTTGGACGACGAGAGCGAATAGGTTAGGAACAGGGCGATGGACTTCAACTCAATCTTCATCAACACCGCGCAGGCGCTGTTTAGCCCTGTGACTATCGCATTCGCGATGGCCGCCCTCGGGCTGGCCATGCACTTCGGCTTCGTGGGACTGCTGAACTTCGGTATCGCTGGCTTTATGGCCGTGGGCGCCTACGGATATGCCATTTCCACGCTGACCTTTGGGTTCCCGTGGTGGGGAGCCTTCATTGCGGCGATGGTGGCCTCAGCGATTTTTGCAGTAATCCTCGGTATTCCCACTCTGCAACTTCGCGGCGACTATTTGGCCATTGTGACAATTGCCTCTGCCGAAATTGTTCGGCTCTTGCTGCTCTCAACGACATGGATCGAGACCACTGGTTCAGCCGATGGCCTGGTGGCCTACGCCGATGACTTCCGCTCAATCAACCCGTTCCCTGATGGAGATTATGGTTTTGGGCCCTGGAACTACACAGCCAACCAGTTCTGGGTCTTGATTTTCGCGTTGATTGTTCTGATTATTTCGGCGCTGATTGTGTGGCGCCTCACCCACAGCCCGTGGGGTCGGGTCATCAAGGGAATCCGAGAGGATGAGGATGCGGTTCGAGCCCTCGGTAAGAACGTGTTCTCTTACAAGATGCAGGCACTGGTTGTCGGTGGGATGATCGCGGGACTGGGTGGGGCGCTGTATGTCCTCCCCTCCTCCGCTAACCCCATGCTGTTCGCTACATCCCTCACCTTCTTTGTCTGGACAGCATTGCTGCTGGGAGGCGCCGCGACAGTATTTGGGCCGCTGCTGGGAGCTGTGGTGTTCTGGGTGCTGCAAGCCTTCCTGGGATCACTTCTGCCAGCTATGGCTGAAGTGGGGCTCCTCGGCGGACTTTCATCCGCCCAGGCGGGAGCACTGCGATTCGTCTTGGTCGGTATCTTGCTGGTGCTGATTGTGATCTGGAGACCGCAAGGAATGGTCGGAGATAAGAGGGAGTTGACCTTTGTCAAGTAATAGCAATCCCAAGAAAGCTCCGGAAAAGTCCACCGGCCTTCATGTCGGTGAGGCTGCACCCGGGGTGAAGAAAGTCGATCCCATCCTCGTCGCCGACAAGGTCTCGAGGAGATTTGGTGGTCTGGTTGCGGTCGATGTCGACCACGTGGAAATTCCGCGTGGCGCGATTACCGCCCTCATCGGCCCCAATGGTGCCGGAAAGACCACGCTGTTCAATCTGCTGACCGGGTTTGACAAGCCCGACACAGGCACGTGGTCATTCTCAGGGTCGAACCTCGCGGGCGTTCCCGCGCACAAGGTGGCAAAGATGGGTCAGGTTCGTACCTTCCAGCTCACGAAGGCGCTAGGGCTGTTGACGGTCCTCGAAAACATGAAGCTAGGTGCGAAGGGTCAGCAGGGCGAAAACATCTTCAAGTCCATCTTCCCGTTCTTCTGGAAAAAGCAGGAAGATGAGAACGAGCAGCGAGCAATCGAAATTCTCGAGCGCTTCAAGTTGTTGAAGCTAAAGGATGACTTTGCGGCAAGTCTCTCTGGAGGTCAACGCAAGCTCCTGGAGATGGCGCGAGCGCTCATGTCCAACCCCACCTTGGTCATGCTCGATGAGCCGATGGCAGGAGTGAATCCAGCCCTGACGGAATCCTTGCTCGAACACATCCTCGACTTGAAGAAACAAGGCATGACGGTGTTGTTCGTAGAGCACGACATGCACATGGTTCGGCATATCGCGGACTGGGTCATCGTGATGGCGGAGGGTCAGATTATTGCCGAAGGCTCGCCCGACGAGGTGATGCGCAACGAAGCAGTCGTCGATGCCTATCTGGGGAGCCACCAAGATGTTGACCTCGGCGTAGTGACTGGCCGAATTGAATTACCCAATGGAAAGAAGTAGCCGATGAGCACAGATGAAAACCTGGTCGTCAAAGTCGATAGTCTCGTCGCCGGCTACCTCCCTGGAGTTAACATTCTCAACGGGTGCAACCTTGAAGCACGCCAGGGTGAGCTCATTGGGATCATTGGCCCGAACGGTGCCGGTAAGTCGACATTGCTCAAAGCTATTTTTGGGCAGTCGAAAGTTCGTGACGGAGCCATCTACCTCAACGGTGAAGACATCACCGGAATGAAGGCCGACAAACTTGTCGCACGCGGGGTTGGGTATGTCCCGCAGAACAACAACGTATTTCCGAGCCTGACCATCGAAGAAAACCTTCAGATGGGCGTCTACCAGCAGCCAGATAAATACGATGAGGGTCTTGACCTCGTCGTCGGCTTGTTTGAAGAATTGGGCAAACGACTCAAGCAACGTGCCGGATCTCTCTCCGGTGGTGAGCGCCAGATGGTGGCCATGGGAAGAGCCCTCATGATGAATCCCTCCGTCTTGCTTCTCGACGAGCCCTCAGCGGGCCTCTCGCCGGTGAGACAAGATGAGGCATTCCTGCGAGTGTCTGACATCAACAAGGCTGGAGTGACGACCATTATGGTCGAGCAGAACGCCCGCCGATGCCTGCAAATCTGTGACCGCGGCTATGTGCTGGATCAAGGAAAAGACGCCTACACCGGCTCAGGTCGCGAGCTACTCAACGACCCCAAAGTGATTGAGCTGTACCTCGGTTCACTCGGCGCTTAGCGGTTGCTACGCCCCCCTCTGAGATCCACTGACTGCGTGCGGTGCTGCGCTTGACCAGCTTCAGCGTCATATGCGTGGGCGCTTTGCGCGCTCCGAATGGATGCGAATGCCCAGTCGAGAGGGTTCAGGGTCACATCTAACCCCTCAGAAAAAGCGGCCAACACAAAGGGCCCCGGGTTTCCCCGGGGCCCTTCGTTGCTAACGAGGTTAGCTACCTGAAGTCAACTTAGTTGATCGGCAGGTAGGTGTTGTCGTCACCGTACTGGTAGATACCAATGGCTGCCTCAGTGGGGTCACCGTTGTCACCAAAGGCGATACCACCGGAGAGACCGTCGTAGTCGGCCACTCCGCCGCCATTGATGATGGCAGCACAGTCAGCGAAGGTGGTGCACTTCTCACCACCACCGGAACCACCGGACACTTCCTGCATCTTGCCGGCAATGTCCTTGGCATCGGTCGAACCAGCAGCCAGGGCAGCAAGAGCAACGAGAACGACTGCGTCGTAGGACTCGGTGCTGTATGCCCACACGTCGTCGTCGAACAGCGACGGGTTACCCATCTCCATCCACACGGCGTCAGCGCGCTGCTTGTAGTCGTCCGAAATACTGGTCGACGTTGGACCGGGGAGCGTTCCCTTCGAACCGGTCAGGGTTCCTGCGGGGAAGTCCTCCGAGTAGTTGGCAAGGTTACCGTCCGTGAAGTACATGTTGGAGTTGGGGAACCCACCAGCAACAATCTCCGGGACAGCAGTCTTGGTCTCGTCGAACAAAATCACGACAAGGGCATCGGGGTCAAGGGCAAGCACCTCGTTGACCTGTGAGGTCAGGTTGGTGTCACCGGTGTTGACCGAAGCAGAACCGAGAACGGTTCCACCCGCAGCCTCAAATGCCTTGGTTGCCTCTTCCTGAAGGGTGATGCCATAGGCGTCGTTCAGGGTCAGGAACGCAGCAGTCTCGTGACCGTCGGCGGCAAGGAGCTGACCAAGTGCCTCACCCTGCAGGAAGTCCGCAGGCGCGGTACGGAAGTACAGTCCGTCGTCGTCGTAGTCGGAAAGAGTGGTCGAGGTGTTAGCAGGCGAAATCTGCAGCACGCCGGCTTCCTTGGTCACCTGGTCGATGAACGACAGCGACACACTGGACGATGCGGCACCGACAATGGCGGAGACGCCCTCGTTCAACAAACGGGGGATTTCAGTCTCGTATGCCTTGTTGTCGAGGTCACCGGAGTCACCGTAAACCACGTCAAGGGTGATTCCTGCGCCAGCTGCGTTGATGTCAGCCATAGCGAGGGCCACACCCGCTTCTTCGGGCGGTCCGAGGAAGGCAAGCGAACCGGTCTGGGGCAGCGCAGTACCAATCTTCAGAGCGAGGTCACCAACCGGTGCCGACTCTTCGGTGGTCTCTTCAGCTGCTTCCTCGGCGGGCTCAGCGGTGGTCGCCGCTGCACATCCGCTGAGTACCAGAGCCGAGGCAGCGAAAATGGCCAAGCCACTTCCAGCCTTGGAAATTACAC
>CAZPBS010000062.1:0-5706 GCA_964584925.1 uncultured Microbacteriaceae bacterium | reverse complement strand
TGCTCCTTCGGTGACACCGCAACATCCGGTGTCTCTCCCGCATAGTACATAGCCCGATATGCAGTTATACGAGAACGTTAGCAGTGCCACCTGGGGACGCCCCACGCCACACCTTCAGCACTGGTTGAACCTCAGGAAATCTCCACCAGCGCTTCGTTGCGCCGCAAAAAGATCGGGGTCATAGGCGGGTCATAGCGAGCAAAAAACACCCCTCCAGAAACGCGCTTCCCGGCACTAGCGAGAGCGCTGAGTAGTTTCTGCTCTGCCTTCGACGCCTGCCGGTCGTCGAATCCTCCGCGCCAGCGAAGTGCTGCCACCCGCGATTCGGGCTTATCAACAACGCTCACCGCAGCATCTGCAGGAACGGGGGCGTCCTCGGGCGTCATTCCTTCGGGGAGAACAAAACTGATGGTGTGGAGTGCTTCAGACTGCGGTGCATGGGTAACCGGGGTGGTCATCGCAATCTGCTGACGGGCCATGTTGGCTCCGGAGATGTAGTTCACGAGCGGTCGGAATCCTGCGTTCCCTGCGTATTGAAACGGACCTTGCACATCGACCGAAATAAGTGTGTGAGCCGGATAGTGCCTCACTTCAACACCGCCGGAAAGCTCTTCGAGAATTGTGTAGGGCTGGGCTTTAACCATGAGAAACCACCTTTGTCTCATCGATAGTCTGAGGGGTATGGCTGTAGATATCCAGAGAGCCCACGACCTTGCTGCTCGCATTCCCTCCGACTTTGTTCTCGGATTTGCTACCTCTTCCTGGCAAATCGAGGGCTCAAGTCAGAGTCGCGGACGAAGCATCTGGGATGACTTCTCCGAAACACCCGGCAAGGTACTCGATGGCGCCACGGCTGATCCGGCCTGTGACCATCTGAACCACATTCCCGATGACCTCGACCTCATCAAGGACTTGGGTGCGAAGGCCTACCGGTTCTCCTTTTCCTGGCCCCGAGTCATCCCGGATGGAACGGGAAGTGTCTCAGCAACAGGTCTTGACGCCTATGACCGCATAGTCGATGGTGTTCTCGAGCGAGGAATCACTCCCTATGCGACGCTCTATCACTGGGATCTCCCCTCCGCGCTGCAGGAGAAGGGGGGCTGGCTCAACCCCGATAGCGACAGATGGTTCGCCGATTACGCTCACCTCGTGGCAGAGCACTTCGGTGACCGCATCGACACTTTTGCCACTCTGAACGAACCCTGGGTTTCCGCATTCTTGGGATATGCCGCGGGTATCCATGCTCCTGGTGAGAAGAATGCGGCAGCAAGCCTCGAGGTGTTCTACCGTCTGATGGTGGCAAGCGGCCACGGCATCCAGGCACTCCGGGCGGCAGGAGCCAAGAATCCTGGCCTCGTTCTGAACCTCACCACAATCATCGCTGAGGATGACGAAGTCGCTGAACAGGCCCAGCTCATTGATGGGCTTCAGAATCGAATGTTTCTCGATCTGCTCGCGGGTCGAGGACTTCCCGACGATGTCGTGGAGGGGACTTCCTCTATCACCGACTGGGCTTTCGTGACTCCACAAGGTCTAGACATGGCAGCGGAACCGCTTACGTGGTTGGGTATCAACTACTACACGCCCACCAGGGTCGCCTCCACGGGCGAGGACGCCGGAAAGATTGTCGGTCAAGGCGACAGCGTGTACCCGGGAATAACGGGAGTGAGCTTTGTCCCCAAGAACCCCCGAACAGCGATGGGGTGGGAGATTCACGCAGAGAGCCTGACAACCACCCTGGTGGCCACCGCGGAGCGACTCCCCGGCGTGCCGCTCTATGTGACAGAAAATGGGGCGGCGTTTGATGACGTGGTCACCCACGATGGGATCCACGATTTACCCCGTGTGGACTACTACGACTCGCATATCCACGCGGCGCTAGATGCTCGGGACCAGGGCGTGGATCTTCGCGGCTACTTTGCTTGGTCACTCTTTGACAATTTGGAGTGGGCGGAAGGATGGACGAAACGTTTTGGCGTTGTTCGCGTCGATGCAGACACTCAGAAGCGCACCCCCAAAGACAGCGCGCTCTTCCTGCGCGAGGTCTATTCCTCGGTTTCTTAGCCCTTCACAGAGCCCGCGAGAAGACCCCGCACAAAGTAACGCTGGAGGGCAAAGAAGACAATCAAGGGCACCACGATGGAGACGAAGGCTCCCGCAGTGAGAACTTCCCAACCGGAGCCTCTCGTTCCCACCATCTCCCCTAGGCGCACCGTCATGGGCGCCACGCTCTTTGATCCGGCCCCAAAAGTCAGACCAACCAGAAGGTCATTCCATACCCACAGGAACTGAAAAATGAGGAACGATGCGATCGCCGGGACGCTCAAAGGCAAGACGATCTTGGTGAACATCGTGAACCAGTTAGCGCCATCCACTCTTCCCGCCTCAATAAGCTCACGAGGAATCTGGCGCAGAAAATTGTGGAGCAAGAAAATTGCTAGCGGCAAACCAAAAATGGTGTGGGCAATCCAAATTGGAATGTAGGTGCCAGTGATCCCCAGTTCAGGAATAAGCGTGACACCTCCAATCACTAGCCCCTGGGCAAAAAGCTGAAGTAGGGGAACGAGCGTGAGCTGGAGGGGAACGACCTGGAGGGCAAAAATTGTGAAAAATATTGCGTCCCGCCCCTTGAAGTCAAACCACGCCAGCGCATAAGCCGCAAAAACAGCCAGGGTAATCGGGAAAATTACTGAAGGAATTGTTACTGCAAGGCTGTTGAAGAAGTATTGGAAAAGGGGAGGGTTAACTCCTGTACCAACAAATAGGACCTTCTCGTAGTTTTCGAAAGACACGTTCGGGTTGATGAAAAACTCCCACCATCCGGAGGTGTTGATGTCTTTCTCCGGGCGAATTGATGTGATTAGAAGCCCAAAGGTTGGAATGGTCCACAAGACGGCGATAACAATTGCCACTGCCGACGCGATCGGAGAGCTGAATATATCCTTCGCCCGTTTCTTCTGTTGCGGACTCAAGCGTAGGCTGGTATCAGTCACTATCGCTCGGTCCTCTCAAGCCTGAGCTGTCGCACGTTGTACCAAATAATTGGAATAACAGCAATGAAAAGAATGACCGCGAGAGTGCTTCCTTGGCCATAATTCAGTTGCCTGAACGATTGGGCATACATCTCGTTCGCGATGACGTTCGTTTGAAAGTTTCCACCTGTCATAGTTCGGACAATATCGAAGACCTTCAGTGTGGCAATAGTGATCGTGGTCAACACCACCACCACCGTTCCTCGAATCATGGGCAATGTGACTCGAATGAAGCGATTCCAATTGGATGCTCCATCCAACATTGCGGCCTCGACTACCTCGTCTGGCACGTTCTTCATCGCTGCAGAAAGAATGACCATGGCAAACCCGGTTTGGATCCAAACCAACACGATTATCAGCAGGAAAGTGTTAAGAGGAGCATTCAGCATCCAGTTTTGACTCTCCATCCCGAAACTTCGCAGGATGGCGTTCAGTAAACCTATCTCAGGCTTCCGATCGCTCGGCTCAAAGTTGTAGACAAAACCCCAGATTACGCTGGCACCCACGAAGGAAATCGCCATCGGCATGAAAATCAGCGATTTAACGAGGCCAGCTCTTTTCATTCGGTCGGTCATATATGCGATGGAAAGGCCAATCAAAGTAGAAAGAAGGGGGACGAAAATGACCCACAGCACGGTATTCCGCAGAACTACCTGAATTTCAGGAATCGTGAACGCCCAAAGGTAGTTGTCAAATCCAACAAAGTTTTCACTTCGCTTGTCCATGAAAGACATCCAGATGGTTCGCAGTGCTGGATAAATCAAACCGACGAGCAGAAGGAGAAGAGCTGGCCCTAAGAAAACCCCATACCGTAGCCAACCCTGCCAGCGAACAGAAGCTCTGGAGCCAATCAGAAAAAGCGCATAGATGGCGGCGGCAAAGGCCGCAAGGGAGATTATAAGGAGAGTGAAGTTTGGGCCAATAACGTCCCATACAGATCCACGCATCAGTTCCGAATCCCCCTCGCCTAAACTCCAATGTTGACACTGTGTGGGGGATCACTCTTAGGAGTGAACCCCCACACAGTGTTTCGCGTTGGGCTTAGCCTAGCTTGCGGGCCAGGTTGCCTGAATTGCGTCGAGGACAGCCTGGTCAGCTTTGTCCTCCGCGATCCACGCGGTCATCTCGGTCCAGAATGAGCCAGCTCCGACCTCTCCGGGCATCAAGTCAGATGCGTCGAAGCGGAAGGTGGTGGCATTCTGAAGGATTTCTACCGCAACCTTGTTAACCGGGTCAGCCACGTTGGCTGTGTCCAATCCAAGGTGAGGGGAGAACCATCCACCCAAAGCAGCTTTCTTGTTGTTCCAGTCTGCACTGGTCAAGTAGAGCTGAACTGCCTGAACAGCAGGAGCGTCGCTGAACGCCGCGACAAACTCTCCACCACCCAGAGCAGGTGTCTGGTCAGCGCTAACACCAGGGAAGTAGAAGGTGGTAATTCCACCTTCGACATCGGTTTCCTCAGGGCTCACGATGGTTGCACCAAAGTCATCCCGGAGAATTCCACCGATGAACGAGGCCTGACGGTGCATGGCGCAAGAGCCATCGACCAGTCCGGCGCCACCAGCCTGGAAGGTAGTGGTAGCGATGGCCGAAACATCACCAACATAGTCAGCGTTCTTCAGGATCTTTCCGGCCTCACCAATAACCTCAGCGACCTTTGGATCGTTGAAGGGCATGCTGTTGTCAACCCACGCGTCGTAGGTAGCAGCATCCTGGAAGCGAAGCATGAGATCTTCCATCCAGTCAGTTGCGGCCCAGCCGGTTGCGGCACCAGATTCGATACCTGCACACCACGCATAACCGTCGAAGTCGCTGGCAGCAATCTCATCGGACAGAGCAATTAACTCACCCCAAGTAGCGGGAATAGCCCAGCCGTTGTCTGCGAAAGTTTTCGGCGAGTACCAGACGAACGATTTCACGTTCGCACCCAGGGGTGCTGCGTAGAATGTTCCATCCACGGTGCCGTAGTTCTTCCAGTCAGCGGTGTAGTTAGCGTCAACCGAAGCCGCAACTGCATCAGAAGCAGCGACGAGGTCTGCACCAAAGGCCTTCAAGAGACCAGGCTGAGGGAAAATTGCGAGGTCAGGGGCGGTTCCACCAGCAACGCGAACAGCAATCTGCTCCTCAAATGCTTGGTCACCGTTCCACTCAATGGTGATTCCGGTGCACTCTTCAAAGTCAAGGAAAGACTCCTGGAAGAGAGTGGACTCGGGCTCAACGATGGTCGTGTAAATCTCGACCGTTTCGCCCTCGTTGCCGAGGTAGTCAGCAAACGCGTCGCAGTCTGCTGGGGTGGTCGATCCTGAATCAGACGAACCACTGGAAGTGCTAGTTTCGCCGCTGTCGTCAGCAGCACAGCCGGCCAGGGCGAGAGCGGCAACCGATAGGGTTGCAATTCCGACCATGGAGCGGCGACGTACGAAGTGCCTCATTAGTACTCCTTGTTTTTGGACAATAAATCCCCACGTCCGCGGCTACACCGCACCGTGAGCTTCCTGGAACTATAACAACAAAACGGCAACCGGTTCCACTTTTCACCGTTTCGTTTCGGTAACGGAACACAATGGGACGTGTTCCATCGTGTTTCAGCGGAAAACGGCTGATTTAACCGTCTGAATTCCGGGTCATCTTGAACACCTCGAGCGCGCCCGTCACGGTGTCTTCGACGTCCCTC
>CAZPBS010000061.1:2156-5729 GCA_964584925.1 uncultured Microbacteriaceae bacterium | reverse complement strand
CACTGCGCGTACGAGGGCCAACTAATGGTGATGACATCGTCGGGAGCGTAAGGCCCTTCAGCGGGTGTCACAGCCAGCGCTGACGGTGCAGGTGGGTTCGGGATGGGGGCATAGAAGTACACCGCGATGAGAGTGTTTGCCGCCACGGTACCCGTCGGGTTGACACGGTAGGCGGTTCCGACTTTGTCTTTCGAGGGCGCGATGTTGCCGGTGATGGCGTCGAGGCGCAGGCCCTTCCCCTCAAGAATGTCCGTCACCTGGGCTTCGGTCTTCCCCACGACGTCGGCCTCGGCAATAGAGACTGTCTCAATTTGGGGCTCTTCGGGAACTTCCACGGCGGGAGTCTCCGGCTCCACCGTGGGGGTCTCGTCGACCGCATCGGGTTCTGACGGCGTCGCCGGTTCCACCACGGGTGTTTCGACGACAGCAACCTCTTCCTCCACAGGTTCAAGGTTCGCGTTGATGAGCGCGATGGATCCAATGACGAGGGCAATCAGCGCCACACCACCGGTGATGGCAATCGCCCAGACTTTGCGCGGGATGCCCTCATCAATCACAGGAATGGGTTGGGTGCCGCGTGGGCCGGGTTTATCGCTCGCCCCCGTATCAGCTGGTGCCGCCTTCCCCGGTTCGGGGATGTAGGACATGGCTTCATCGACTTGGCCGAGCTCGAGTGCCCTAGCAGCTTTCGCCAGGGTTTCCGCACTGGAAGGTCGGCCCTCCGGTTTTTTCGCAATGCAGGACATGACGAGCTTGCGCACGGGCTCGGGAATTGTGCCGGGCAACTCGGGGGGAGCCTCTTTGATGTGCGCCATCGCAATCGAGACCTGCGATTCTCCGCGGAAAGGTCGCCGACCGGACAGTGCTTCGTAAGCGACGATGCCGAGGGAGTAAATATCCGTGGCCGGTGAGGCGGGTTTGCCACTCGCCTGCTCAGGAGCTAGATACTGCACCGTGCCCATCACCTGACCAGTCGCCGTGAGAGGTACCTGGTCGGTCACGCGGGAAATACCAAAGTCGGTAATTTTCACCTGACCCTCAGGGGTAATTAAGAGGTTTCCCGGCTTAATGTCGCGGTGAACCAGACCTGCTTCGTGGGCTTGGTGGAGCGCCTGTGCGGTCTGCCAGATGATGCTCAAAACCCGTTCGGGGGGTAACACCTTTTCCCGCTCCAGGATGGTGGAGAGCGCCTCGCCGGGCACCATCTCCATCACCAAATACGCTTTGCCCTCTTCTTCGCCGTAGTCGAAAACGTTGGCAATGCCCTCATGGTTCACTAGCGCTGCGTGGCGGGCTTCGGCGCGGAAGCGCTCGCGGAAACCGGGGTCGCCAAAATACTCTTCCTTCAAGATCTTGATGGCGACGGTACGACCGATGACTTTGTCGGTGGCTTTCCACACTTCACCCATGCCGCCAATGGCGATACGCGAAACCAATTCGTATCGGTCGCCGTATTCCTGTCCGGTGCTGGGTCTCATTGGGCTACCCCCTTCTCCAATACTGCCCGGGCAATCGGCCCAGCCACGCTATTTCCTGTGCCATCGGCGCTTTCGCCTTCCACGACGACAGCTACTGCAATCGTTGGATCATTGGCCGGGGCAAACCCGGTAAACCAGAACGAGCGCCCCTCACCGATTCCGGTTTCTGCCGTACCCGTTTTTCCGGCAACGGGAACACCGGGAATCTGGGCGGCGCTCGCAACGCCTTGGGAGACTCCGTTGACCATCATGCGGCTGAGTTCATTGGCGGTGCGCTGTGACATCGGTGTGGAATACACCGATGGCTCAAATTCCTCGAGCAGACGCAGGTCGTTGGCGAGCACTTCTTGCACCAACTGCGGGGACATGAGCTGGCCGCCATTTGCCACTGCGGCGCTCATCATGGCCACCTGCAGGGGCGTCACTCGGACGTCGTATTGGCCAAAGGAGGAGAGCATCAATTGCGCTTGGTCCATTCCTCGCGGGTAGCGGGAGGGAGTGACGGAGAGCGGGATTTCGATTCGCGCTTCGAATCCGAAGGCGTCAGCCATGTCCCCGATGGCTCCTTCACCCAAATCGCGACCCAGTTCGGCGAAAGGCACGTTGCAGCTGAGCACCAGTGCGGTCTCGATGGTCACGGTCTCGCCGATGCCGCACAGCCGACCACCCGAGTTCGTGACAATCGAGGTAGAGAGGGGCAGACGCAGCTCGGGCAGGTTCTCGAACTCACTATCGGCGCGGTACCGACCGGATTCCAACGCCGCCGCCGTGACCAACACCTTGAACACACTGCCGGGGAAATACTGGTCACCGGCGATGGCCCGGTTTGCTAGCGGGTCGTTGTCATCAGCAATCACTGACTGGTAGTACTCGAGCACATTCGAGGTGGAGTGGCTCGCGAGCTGGTTGGGGTCGAAGCTGGGGGAGGACACCATCGCCAAGATCCGGCCGGTAGAGGGTTCGATGGCCACAACCGCTCCCCGGCGATCACCCAGTGCTTCCGCAGCGACCCGTTGGAGCTCGTGGTCAATAGTCAATACGACGGTGGCACCACGGGGCGAACTTCCGGTGACCAGTGCGTTGACCTGCTCCATAAACTGCGAGCTCGCCTGGCCCGTGAGAAGAGGGTTGAGAGCGCTCTCGATTCCCGCGTTTCCCTGGTTCAGCGTGTAGTAACCCACAATCGGGGCATAGAGCTCGGGGTAGGGGTAGGTGCGCAAGAAGCGGTACCGGGTGTCGACCGGGACGCTGGAGGCGACTTCCACATTTCCGGCAAAAATTTGTCCGCGTTCCGCGGAAAAGCTCTGATAAAGGTTGCGCACGTTGCGGTCATCTTGCGAAATCGTGTTAGCCGCCAGAACCTGCACCACGCTCGTTGAGAGGAAGAGTGCAATAAAGAGCACGAGCACAAAAGCGCCACTGATGCGCAGAGACTTGATCATGCGCTCGCCCCAATTGTGTGCTCGCGCTTTGTGGTGTCATCGCTCAGGCGCATAATCAACGCCACAATCATCCAGTTCGCGACTAGTGACGAGCCGCCCGCGGCGAGGAAGGGAGTGGTCAGACCCGTCACCGGAATCAAACGCGTCAGCCCGCCGATGACGATAAATACCTGCAACGCCATGACCACAGCCAAGCCGCTAGCGAGGAGCCGGCCGAAGTCTTCTGTGCCGACGTAGCCGATGCGGAAACCACGACTCACCAACAGTAGGTAGAGGGCGAGCAGTCCGAAGATACCGATCAGGCCAATCTCTTCGCCCAGCGAGGCCACGATGTAGTCGCTATTTGCCAGCGGAACTAAATAGGGCTGGCCTTGACCCAGGCCTTGCCCGAGGAAGCCCCCTTCGGCGAAACCAAAGAGGCCTTGTACCAGTTGATAACTGCCACCCAGTTGCTCATACACATCGGCGTCAAACGAGTTGAGCCATCCCTCAACGCGGCCTTGGACGTAACCAATCTGGCTTCCCGCAATCAATGCGCCGGCGAGGAAGAACCCACCGCCCACCACAATCCAAATGAAGCGCTCCGTGGCGATGAACATCATCGCGAGGAACAGACCGAAGTAAAGAAGAGATGTTCCCAAGTCGCGCTGGAA
>CAZPBS010000061.1:0-2056 GCA_964584925.1 uncultured Microbacteriaceae bacterium | reverse complement strand
GCTTGCCAGCCGACGATTCCTTCGGCGATGTCCAGCCGGTGAATCATCGTGATGCCGAGGCCGTTGATGACGGTGGCGATGGGAAGGACAAAGGGGTCAGCGTCGGGGGCAAGGAAGCGCACCGCCAGGTGAACTAACAGCGTCAGAATTGCCAGGCCACCGGTGTAGCTGAGGACACGGAGGTCGAGAGCGCCTTGTGCCCCAAACTGAACGAGAGCGAGGGCGACGGCGCTGACACCCAAGGCAAAAAACAGCAAACCTAACTCGAGGTTGCGCAGACGTTTGGGAACGCGCACCTTCAACACCACCCGGCCGGTGACCGGAGCGGCGGGAGGTAATGACTCGGTGCTACTCACGAGAGAGCCTCTTCACGATGGTGCGCGCCTCATCCAGTGTGTCTGCGGGAAGAGTGCCTTCGACGCTTTGCTGTAAGAACAGCGGAAGTTCGTCTAGTGCGATGCCAGTGTCTTCCACCGGCGTCGAGAGAGCGAAGGGACCCACGTTTTGTTGGACACCCTGATAAATCACGACCATTCCGTCGTCTTCTCCCACGAAGTACTTCGTTTGAGTCCACTGATAGCTCGCGACCGCGCCCCACACCAGGGCAGCAATGACGGCGACCAGGCTCAGCGACCACACAATCTGGCGACGACGTCGGCGTTGACGGTCTTCTTCGATCAGCTCCTCGAGGTAACTCTCTTCGGGTTCGAAGTGTTCGTCGAAGACCGGTTGGGCGCGAAGAGGGTGGAGCAGCAGCGTGGGCAGTTTTGGTACCCGCGCTACCGGACCTGATTCGTAGGTCAAAGGGCTCGCTGCTGATCCGACGAGCATGGGTTGGCGCGGTGGCGACGTCTCGGTTCCCTCGAGGTCGCGAACCACCAACACCGTGACGTTGTCGGGTGCACCCTCGGCGAGGCTCGCCAAAATCAGTTTCTCGCAGGCGTCCTCAGTGTTGTCAACACTGACGAGGATTTCGGCGATCTCTCTTTCGCTGACGTATCCGCTCAACCCATCAGAGCACAGCAGCCAGCGGTCATCCGGTTGAGTGTCAACCACGTGAGTATCTATTTCGGGTTCGACGTCGACGTCACCCAACACTCGCATCAACACACTGCGCCGCGGGTGAACGGCTGCTTCTTCGGGGGTAATGCGGCCCGAATCGACGAGCCGTTGGACAAAGGTGTGGTCAGCGGTGATTTGTTCGAGTACGCCGTTGCGCAGCCGATAAATACGTGAGTCACCAATATGCGCAATCACCATTTGGTGGCCGACGCGGATCATGGCACTCACCGTGGTGCCCATTCCGGTGAGTTCTGGATGTTCGGACACCGTTTCGGTGAGCTCGACCCCGGCATCCAAAATGCTGCGATAGAGCACTTCTCGTGCTTCGTCTACCGAGTCGTAGGGCCGATCGATTTCGGCGAGGTGACGCACCGCAATCGCGCTCGCCACGTCACCCCCGGCGTGACCGCCCATACCGTCAGCGACGACAAAGAGATGATGACCTAATGCGCCCGAGTCTTGATTGCTAGCGCGAACTTTGCCAATGTGGCTTGCCGCGGCGCTGAGTACCGGTGTGACCACGCCGACTACCGCCTCAGTTCGAACGTCGTTTCACCGATGGTGATGGGGGTGTCTAAGGGGACCGGGGTGGGAATACCCACCTTCTTGCCATCCAGCAGTGTCCCGTTGGTCGAATCGAGGTCTTGAACCATCCATTGATCGTTCCAACGCATCAGACGAGCGTGGTGAGTTGAGGTGTAGTCATCGCGCACCACGAGGCTTGATTCGGCTGACCGGCCAATCGTGAACTGGTCTTCACCCTCCAAAGAAACCTCCAAGCCAGCCTTTGGACCGGAGGTGACCACGAGCAATCGAGCGTCCCCGCTGGGTGCCTTCGGCACCTGGGGCGAAGTGGAGGTGTTGGCCTCTCCGTTGCGCGCGCGCTGAGCGGCGGCTTGTTCGATCCGCCTCATCGTGGGGCCAAACAGGTCGGTACGCAGGGCGTAAACGATGGCAAAAATGAAGGCCCACAAAATCGCGAGGAACCCCAATT
>CAZPBS010000060.1:0-5878 GCA_964584925.1 uncultured Microbacteriaceae bacterium | reverse complement strand
TTCTGGCTGAAATACCACCCGACGCGGTTTTTTGGACGGATCGAGAGCTTCTTCTCGCAGAAGCTTCAGTGCGGTCTCCCCCATGAGGGCACTCGGCTGCCGAATGGATGTCAGCGGGACGATGGCTGAGGTTGCAAAGTCGATGTCGTCGTAACCGATGATGGCGATATCGTCGGGTACTCGCAGTGACCCTGTCGCCACGAGCGCTTGGAGCAGACCGATGGCGACGAGATCGTTAGCGGCAAAGAGAGCATCGGGTCGCTCGGCCGGTGACATTTCTCTGATCTTCTCCCCAGCAGTTCGACCCTCAAGAACTGTTGTGGCAGACGTCTCGAAGATTGTCAGAGTTGCGCCGGGGGACGCTTGGAGTGCGTCCTGAGCTCCGCGAAGACGGTCTGCGACCTGGGGAATCTCGAGAGGTCCTCCCACAAAACCAATCCGGGTGCGACCGAGGCCCAACAGGTGGTTGGCAGCGATGGTGCCCCCGGCGTGATCGTCCACAGAGACCGAGCTGAAAACCTGTTTCTCACTCACACGGTCGACAAGCACGGAGGGGATTCCAAACTTTTTCAGTGCCGACAGTCGCTCCTCGACGTCTCCATAGGGCGAAATCAGGATCCCGCGAACTCGTTGCTCTTCGAAGAGGTCCAGGTAGCTGTGTTCTCGCTCCTGTGATTCTGAGGTGTTCGCGAGGATGACGGAGTACCCCTCGTCTGTGGCCGCGTCTTCGGCTCCGCGAGCGAGTGCCGTAAAGAAGGGGTTGGCCGCATCGAACACCAAGAGTGCAATCGTTCGGCTTTCTCCAGCCCGCAATTGCCGGGCTGCGTCGTTTCGCACAAAGCCCAGCTCGTTGATGGATTTTTGGACGCGCTTGACGGTCTTTGAGCTCACCCGAGAGGGGTGGTTCAGGACATTGGAGACAGTTCCCACGCTGACGCCCGCGTGGAGTGCCACGTCTTTGATACTGGACGACATGTGTGCCTCGGGGTTTCGGTGAGAGAGAGCGACGCTACTGAAACGTTACAAAACTCTGGGTTACAAGCTTTGACATTTTCCGTGCGGTTGTGACAAGGTTACAGATAATTCTAGATTGAATCGTTTCAAAGTTAGGTCTGTGGTGACTATCCTCGCAGAACGGGTTCGAACCGACGTCCGATTCTGTTCTCACGAGGTAACCCTCATCACGACCTCAGCTACAAAGGAGTGCTGATGTTCACCACGGCCATGACCGACATTCTTGAGGCTCAAGCCATCGAGCTTCCGTCTTGGGCGTTTGGAAATTCGGGAACGCGATTCAAGGTCTTCACCACGGCGGGAACGCCTCGGAACCCTTACGAGAAAATCGAGGACGCAGCGACTGTCCACGCATACACGGGCTTGGCTCCGAGCGTGGCTCTTCACATCCCATGGGACAAAGTCGAGGACTTTGCCGACTTGAAAAAGCACGCCGAAGATCACGGAGTTCGTCTGGGGACGATTAACTCGAATACCTTCCAGGACGACATTTACCGATTTGGCTCGCTCACCCACGTTGATAAGAAGGTGCGCCAGGCGGCCATTGATCACCACTTCGAGTGCATCGACATCATGGGTGAGACGGGGTCCAGAGATCTCAAGATTTGGCTTGCCGACGGATCCAACTATCCCGGCCAGGTTAATCTGCGTGCTCGCCAGGATCGTCTGCACGAGTCACTGCAGACCATTTACGAGCGTTTGGGCTCTGATCATCGAATGGTCCTCGAGTACAAGTTCTTTGAGCCAGCGTTCTACCACACCGATGTTCCTGACTGGGGTACCGCGTATGTTCAGGTCCTTGAGCTCGGTGACAAAGCTCAGGTGTGTCTGGATACCGGACACCACGCACCAGGGACGAACATCGAGTTCATTGTGGCCCAGCTTCTTCGCCTGGGTCGCCTCGGGTCGTTTGACTTTAACTCTCGCTTCTACGCCGACGACGACTTGATCGTGGGTGCGGCCGATCCGTTCCAGCTGTTCCGAATCATTTTCGAGGTCTACCGCAACGGAGGTCTCGATCGTGATTCGGATGTGGCGTTCATGCTCGATCAGTGCCACAACATCGAGGACAAGATTCCCGGACAAATCCGCAGTGTCCTCAACGTGCAAGAAATGACCGCAAAAGTTCTCCTCGTCGATATGGATGCGCTCGATAAGGCTGAGAAGGCCGGCGATGTATTGGGCGCAAGCGCCGTGTTGATGGACGCCTTCAACACCGATGTCAGGCCGGCACTGGCTTCCTGGCGTGAGTCCAGGGGTCTCCCGGCAGAGCCGTTTGATGCCTATCGACAGAGCGGACATTTGGACAAGATTGCGGCTGAGCGCGTCGGTGGTCAGCAGATGGGCTGGGGAGCCTAGTGAGCAAAACGGCCCGTGATCTCGTTCAGCGATCACGCAGGCTCGGAGCGGACCCGAGAAACACCAATTTCGCTGGTGGGAACACCAGTGCGAAAGGCGTGGGCAAAGACCCTGTGTCAGGAACGAATATCCCTCTGCTCTATGTGAAGGGGTCCGGTGGTGACCTTGGAACGCTGACTGAAGCGGGTCTCGCTGTTCTCCAGCTCAATCGGGTGAGGCAACTCGTGGATGTGTATCCGGGAATTGAGCGCGAAGACGAGATGGTAGAGGCGTTCGACTATTGCGCCCACGGAAAAGGTGGCGCCGCTCCCTCCATCGATACCGCCATGCACGCCTTAGTCGACGCGAACCATGTCGACCACCTTCACCCTGATTCGGGGATTGCGATTGCCACCGCAGTGGACGGTAAAGAACTGACCACCAAAATCTTTGGCTCCAAAGTCGTCTGGGTTCCATGGCGCAGACCCGGTTTTCAACTGGGTCTCGATATCGCTCGGATCAAGGAGAAGTACCCCGAGGCAATCGGCTGCATCCTCGGAGGGCATGGCATCACGGCGTGGGGGGAAACCAGCGAGGCGTGTGAGAAGAACTCGTTGTGGATTATCCGAACTGCTGAGAAGTACATCAAGGCGCACGGCAAGAAGGAGCCCTTCGGACGGATAGTCAAAGACTTCGTTCCGTTGAAGCCGGGTGCCCGCAAGGCCCGAGCTGCTTCTCTTGCTCCCATAATCCGTGGGTTAGCGTCAACGGACCGGCCCATGGTCGGCCACTTCACGGACGCTCCGGAGGTCCTCGACTTTCTCTCTCGCGCCAAGCACCCAAAGCTTGCGAATCTGGGAACTTCTTGCCCCGATCATTTCTTGCGCACCAAGGTTCGCCCGATGGTTCTTGATCTGCCTCCCTCGGCAGATCTCGACACGGTCACTGCTCGGCTGAAGAAGCTGCACGAGTCCTACCGCGCTGCCTATACGAGGTATTACGAGAAGTATCGGGAGAAAGAGTCACCTGCAATGCGCGGTGCCGATCCCCTCATCGTTCTCGTTCCCGGTGTCGGAATGTTCTCCTTTGGAGCAGATAAGAAGACAGCCCGGGTGGCGAGTGAGTTTTACATCAACGCCATCAACGTGATGCGCGGTGCGGAGGCCCTCTCGACGTATCGACCTATTTCGGAGCGAGAGAAATTCCGCATTGAGTATTGGTCGCTGGAGGAGGCCAAACTTCAACGTCTGCCGAAGCCGTCGTCTCACGCAACCAAGGTGGCTTTTGTGACAGGCGCAGCTTCGGGCATTGGCAAAGCTATTGCGCAGCGCCTGGCTCGCGATGGCGCGTGTGTGGTCATCGCGGATCTCGATGAATCGAAAGCCCAAGCGGTGGCGAGCGAGATGGGGTCCACCGATGTGGCCATCGGTGTGGGAATGGATGTTCGGAATGAGCAGGCGGTCAAGAATGCTCTTGACCGCGCGGTACTAGCTTTCGGTGGTGTCGACATTGTCGTGAATAACGCAGGGGTCTCCCTATCGAAGCCACTCTTAGACACCACAGAATCGGATTGGGATTTCCAGCACGACATTATGGCGAAGGGGTCCTTCCTGGTGTCGAGGGAGGCAGCTCGCATTTTGATTGATCAGAGAATGGGCGGCGACATCGTCTACATCTCATCCAAGAACTCGGTGTTTGCCGGACCCAACAACATTGCCTATTCGGCGACGAAAGCTGATCAAGCCCATCAAGTTCGATTGCTCGCGGTGGAACTGGGAGAGTATGGAATTCGCGTAAACGGTATCAACCCCGACGGTGTGGTTCGAGGATCCGGAATCTTCGCTGCGGGCTGGGGCGCAAACCGAGCCAAGACCTACGGGGTGAAAGAGGAAGATTTGGGCCGCTTCTACGCCCAGCGGACCATTCTCAAGCAGGAGGTTGTGCCGGAGAGCATCGCCGATGCCGTGTCGGTCTTGACCGGTCATGATCTGAGACTCACCACCGGTGCTCATATCCCCGTTGACTCAGGGGTGGCGGCAGCTTTTCTGCGATGAGTACTGTCGTCGCTATCGACCTGGGCGCTACGAGCGGTCGAGTCATTACTGGACACATCCAGGGCGGAATCATTCAGCACGAAATCGTTTCCCGATTCCCCAATGGTCCGGTGGAGCACCCCGACGGCTTGCACTGGGATGTGACGGCTCTCTTTGAGAGCATCCGGCAAGGGCTGCGTGATGCTTTCACGCAGCGCGACGACATTGTGTCCATCGGAGTTGATTCGTGGGCTGTGGACTACGGCCTCCTCCGCAAGGGGGCTCTGCTCCATGAGCCCTTTCACTATCGTGACGACCGAACGGCCAGGGGTGTCTCAGCGATTCATAATCAGGCGCCCTTTGAGGAGCTTTTTCGCAAGAATGGCCTGCAGTTTTTGCCCTTCAACACGGTGTATCAACTGGCAGCAGAGCAATGGGAGGGACCTGCAGGGTCAGCTGAGCAGTTGCTGCTGATTCCCGACCTCATCAATTTCTGGTTGACGGGCCAGTCGTGGATGGAAGAAACCAATGCTTCTACAACAGGACTGATAGATGTTTCGACGGGGGCACTGAGCGATGAGTTGGTCGCATTGACCGGAGCTCGTCGGGATCTATTCGCCCCCCTCATTAAGCCCGGTCACCGGGTGGGCGATGTCTCGAGCGCTCTCTCTGCAGAGCTCGGTATTAGTGGGTCAGTGGTTGCGGTCGGTTCTCACGACACAGCATCCGCCGTTGTTGCGGCTCCGTTGTCGTCTGACGAGAGCGCCTACATCTCCTGTGGCACCTGGGGCTTAGTGGGCTTGGAGTTGGAGAGCGCCATCGTGAGCGATGCTGCGAGAAGCGCAAACTTCACGAACGAGCGCGGTGTCGATGACCGAATTCGGTTCCTCCGTAACGTCATGGGGTTGTGGCTTCTCAACGAGTGTGTTCGACACTGGAATGACCACGGCGATGCCCGGAGCGTGGAGGACCTGGTCGCTCGAGCCGAGGATTACGACGGAGTCGTATCCCTTATTGATGTTGATGATCCCGTGTTTATGCCTCCGGGTAACATGCCTCAGCGCATTGCGGACTGGTTATCTCAGCACAATCAACCTGCACCCTCGAGTGAGGTCGCTATGGTGGCTTCGATCATTGAGAGCCTCGCGAAGGCGTTCGCCACGACTGTCGCGACGGCAGGTAATTTGGCGGGAATCACCCCCCGGGATATTTCGTTGGTCGGTGGAGGATCTTTGAATCAGCTGCTCTGTCAGCGTTTGGCCGATTACGCGGGAATTCCGGTCATTGCTGGTCCTGTGGAAGCAACAGCTCTGGGCAATATCCTTGTTCAAGCTCGAGCTGCCGGACTTATCGATGGCGACTTAGAGTCCCTGCGAGCGGTCACCGCAGCATCGAGCACCCTCCGCACCTTTACTCCCCGACCCGGGAGAGGCATCTCATGACGAAGCGTCGTTTTCCGCGTCCTAGGGAGTTGGCTCCCTTGTTGCGGTTTA
>CAZPBS010000059.1:0-6056 GCA_964584925.1 uncultured Microbacteriaceae bacterium | reverse complement strand
GTGGTGACCATGATGGCGCGCACGCTCGCAGATCCTTCTGGCTGATACAGCTGCTCTACGGCGTGGCGCGAGTCTGCAACGCTCAGGTCATAAACCTCGGGCGGAGGCGGCAAGACCCGGTACAGGTTCACTCGCCCGCGCCCTGAAGGGCTAAACCTTCCTCCACTTGGCGCTTGATCCGCCACAGCATTCCCGACATTCCCCTCAGCCGTAGCATGCTGACCGCGTTCTGTAACCCCAACTGGAGCGGGAAGTCTGGGGGGACGGCAAGCACCTGGTCGGGAGACATCCCGTGAAGGCCCTGGACCAGAATGGACGCGAAGCCCCTGGTTGTGGGTGCTTCCTCAGGAGCTGTCGCGTGAACAGTGACCTCCGCGGGGTTCGTCACCACGGTGATAAACACCGGGGACTGGCATTCCTCTACTCGCTCCCAGGCGTCAGGATCAATGAGCTCCTCAGGCACCACCGGGAGAGTGTCGGAAAATTCGAGCAGCAGTTGTAGCCGGTCAGGAACACTCAACGCCAAGAAGTCTTCGCGGATGGCTGCCAGTGATGGCGGCAGGGAACTCTCTGGCATCAGGAGACCCTAGGGTGCCTCACCAGGCTGGTCACCGGTGGCGATGGGGACCCTCACGGCAGAACCCCACTCAGTCCAGGACCCGTCGTAGTTCTTGACGTTCTCAAAGCCCAGGAGATACTTCATGACAAACCAGGTGTGGCTGGAGCGCTCGCCGATGCGGCAGTAGGTGATGATGTCATCACCGGGTTGGAAGCCCTGTTTCTCGAGGTAGATAGTGACTAAGTCGCGGTGCGACTTGAAGCGTCCATCCTCTTTCGCAGCAGTCGCCCACGGAATGCTCTTCGCGGTCGGGATGTGCCCGCCGCGCAGCGCTCCTTCTTCAGGGTAGGCAGGCATATGGGTGCGTTCCCCGGAGTACTCTTCTGGGCTCCGCACGTCAATGAGAGGCTTACCCAAGTGAGCCAGGACGTCTTCCTTGAACGCTCGAATTTCAGCATCGTTGCGCTCCACCACGGGGTATGTCGAGGGACTGGGAGAGGGGATTTCCTTCGTGAGGGGGAGTCCCTGAGAAACCCAGGCGTCACGGCCACCATTAAGCAACCGAACATCGTCGTGCCCAAAAAGTGTGAATACCCACAGCGTGTAGGCGGCCCACCAGTTGCTCTTGTCGCCGTAAATGACGACGGTGTCACCACGAGAGATGCCCTTCCTTGACATCAGCTCGGCAAAGGCCTCTCCCTGAAGGTAATCGCGCACAACGGGGTCATTGAGTTCGGTGTGCCAATCAATCTTGACGGCGCCGGGGATGTGACCAGTGTCATAGAGCAGGACATCCTCGTTCGATTCGAGGATGACAAGACCTTCCGCGCCCGCGTGCTCTTGCAGCCACTCCGTGGTGACGAGTCGTTCGGGGTGAGCGTAGTCCGCTAATTCGGGTGAGGGGTCAGTGGGTAGGGTCACGGTACTCCTTCAGTGATGCGGTGCGAGCGCCAGGCGAAGCCCGATACGCTGTGATGAGTCTTCCACCGCACCCTGAACACTATCGGGGAAAGCTAAGAAATGAGTCAGGTCTCGGTGCCCATCACGTCGCTTCTCGATCGTCACCCGGTGATGTCCATCGACGCCATGTTGGCTCACTTCGTTCCCCCGGCACAGTTCGAGACCGCGAGCCTCGACTCCTACGTCCCTGACCCGGCCTATCCCTCGCAGGCCGAGGCTGTCAACAAGGCACGGGCCTTCGTGGCCGGTCCTCCCGCTTCTGGAGGCGGGTGGTTTCGATCCGGTGGGAAGAGCGCCCGTGGCGGAGTTAAACCAGGCATTTATCTTGACGGTGGTTTTGGCGTGGGAAAAACCCATCTCCTTGCAGCGATGTGGCATCTCATTCCCGGGCGCACCTATTACGGAACGTTTATTGAGTTCACCGCATTGGTCGGGGCGCTCGGTTACCGAGGTGCTGTCGATCACCTGAAGGGTGCGGCTTTACTCGCTATTGATGAGTTTGAGTTGGATGACCCCGGCGACACCATGGTGATGTCACGTCTCCTGGGCGAATTGGTGCAGTCGGGGACCAGGCTCGCTGCGACCTCCAACACACCTCCCGCCGCGCTCGGAGAGGGGCGATTCGCTGCCGAAGACTTCTTGCGCGAAATCACGGCACTCGCAGACAAATTTGAGACGGTTCGAATCGACGGCGAGGACTATCGAAAGCGCGATTTTGAGGGTCATGCTCAGGTTTTTTCGCCCGACGAGGTGGACACCGCGCTCTCGACGCTCAGGGGTGATGTTGCGGTCGATGACTTCGTTGATGTAATCAATCATTTGGCCACCATTCACCCCAGTCGGTTCGTGGGGCTGGTGGAGGGTCTTGCGGCGGTCTCCTGGCGTGGAGTAACACAGCTGCACAACCAGGCCCAAGCCCTCCGCCTTGTTGCCCTGATCGACCGTCTCTACGACGCCAGAATTCCGATTCTGGCAACGGGTCTCCCACTAGACGAGGTTTTTGACGACACCATGCTCGGTGGTGGTTATCGGAAGAAATATTTGCGAGCCACCTCCCGTCTGATTGCCCTCACGCGACTCGGGGTAAACCCTCAGGGGAGTATCTAGGTCGTCACCTAAACTGGGAGTCCCGAGTACCGCGAGGAGTCCATCCGCTATGGCAGGTTCACCCATGTCCACATCTGGTCGCGAACGCTACCTAGAGTCACTGTGGATTGAGCGGATTCTGCAGCGCGAGACAGCCGGGGGCCTCATCATCGTGGGTGCGGCCTTCCTCGCCGTGATCCTTGCAAATTCCCCTCTAGGGGATAGCTACTTCGGGCTGCGAGACACCTATCTTTCGCTGGGTGCCGGTGATTTTGTCTGGAAGATTAGTGTGGGTCACCTCACTGCGGATGGGCTCTTGGCAGTGTTCTTCTTTCTCGTTGGCCTTGAGCTGAAACGGGAGTTCGTCTCCGGGGAACTGAGGGACCCCAGGAAAGCGCTCGTGCCTGTGGTTGCAGCTGTCGGAGGGGTCATTGTTCCTGCTTCTCTGTACCTCCTGATCACTCAGTCTCTGGGGGTGCCCGAGGCAGCTCGAGGCTGGGCAATCCCGATCGCCACGGATATAGCTTTTGCCCTCGCTGTTCTTGCCCTCGTGGGAACGTGGTTGCCTTTGGCCCTTCGGACCTTCCTGCTCACGCTCGCTGTAGTGGATGACCTCATCGGGATTACCGTCATCGCGATTTTTTATACCGAAGAAGTCGTGGTCTCGAATCTGTTCCTGTCACTGCTGTTCGTCGCCATCTACGCGTTCTTCGCTCAGCGCTACCGAGAGTTCTTCCACGTGCGCGAGGGGGCCGCGTGGGTCATCTTGTTCCCCATCGGATTGATCGCCTGGTTCTTCATGTACAGCTCTGGAGTTCACGCCACTATCGCCGGGGTGTTGTTAGGGCTGACCGTGCCCGTTTTGAGGTCTAAGCGTGAGCGTTTGGCTCACCCCGACTCAGAAGATCCCGGCTTGGCTGAGGTGTTTGAGCATCGCTTCCGGGCGCTGTCTGCGGGCATTGCGGTTCCACTTTTCGCGTTTTTCGCCGCTGGTGTGAGCTTTGGCTCCGGTGTGGGCGAGTTTGTCACCCTGTTGGCATCGCCGGTATCGCTGGGCATTATCGTCGCACTGGTGGTGGGTAAGAGCGTTGGGGTATTCATCACCACCTACCTCGTCACCCGCATCCCTGGCATATCACTGCCGAAGGGGATGGCCTGGATTGATTTGTTTGCGGTCGCGTTGCTCGCGGGAATCGGTTTCACCGTCTCGTTGCTCATTGGTGAGCTGAGCTTTGGCTTGGGGACTGTCCTCGGAGATGAGGCCAAGATCGGCATCCTCGTGGGATCCGTGTTGGCGGCATTGATCGCGGCCCTGATTCTCACAGGACGTAACCGGCATTATCAGTCCGTTCACGTCAAAGAGACCGCCGACCTCGATGGCGATGGCATTCCCGACATCTATCAGGACAAGCCCGAAACACAGTCTTAACATTTCCGTGCTCTCTGAAATAGCTCGGTAACACGCGAGCACTTTCGGAGAAACCTTGATGTTTCACACTGGGGGTCACGTGCACTTGTGCACGCCCATGACAGACATACAAGGGAGACAACAATGGATTCAGGCCAGTTAGCCTGGGGAATCACCGCCACCGCTTTGGTGCTGCTGATGACCCCCGGCGTCGCTTTCTTCTACGGCGGCCTCGTCAAAGCGAAGAGCGTCGTCAGCATGATGATGATGAGCTTTGGCTCACTCGCCCTCGTCGGCGTTCTCTGGGTGCTCTACGGCTACAGCATGTCCGCTGTGGACAGTCCGCTTCAGTTCGCCGGTAACCCTTTCGCTGCCTTCAGCCTCGAAGGGCTGGGTAACGAAGATCTCCTCGGGGCAGCCTTTGGTGCCACCTTTGCGGTCATCACTGTGGCTCTTATTTCTGGTTCTATCGCAGACCGTGCCCGCTTTGGACCGTGGATGGTCTTCGCAGGTGTGTGGGCGACTCTCGTTTACTTCCCCGTCGCAGCCTGGGTCTGGGGTGGCGGTTGGATACTCGAGCTCGGGGAACTCATGGGTGGCCTGCCCGGCGTTATTGACTACGCGGGTGGAACTGCCGTTCACATCAACGCAGGTGCTGCTGCACTTGCTCTCGCGATTGTGCTTGGCCGACGCGTTGTATTCCAGAAGGGCGCTCACAAGCCCCACAACGTTCCCCTCGTCCTCCTCGGCGCAGCCCTACTGTGGTTCGGATGGTTTGGGTTCAACGCGGGTGCAGAGTTCCTCGCTGAGGGAATGCCCGGTGTCGGCCTGATTGTCGTCAACACCCTCGGCGCCACCGCAGCTGCGATTCTTGGCTGGATGGTCGTGGAGAAGCTCAAGGATGGGAAGGCCACCGCAGTTGGTGCCGCGTCTGGAGCTGTCTCCGGTCTGGTGGCTATCACCCCAGCTTGTGCGAACCTGACTCCCGGATTCGCGCTGCTGCTCGGTGTAATTGCTGGAGCAGTGTCCGCGTTCGCCGTCGATCTCAAGTTCAAGCTCGGCTACGACGACTCCCTTGACGTTGTCGGAATCCACCTTGTCGCCGGCATGATTGGAACCCTCTACCTTGGGTTCTTCGCCATCGACACGGGATTGTTCACCGGTGGTGACTTCGGTCAGCTCACGGTTCAGGCCATCGCTGCCTTCGCAGTGCTCCTGTACTCCTTCGTGGTTGCTCTGATTCTTGGTTTCGCAATCGAGAAGACCATGGGCTTCCGCATCACGAGTGAGGATGAGGTCGCAGGTATTGACACGATCGTCCACGGTGAAGAGGGCTACCAGCTCGAGGAGGACGCTCGCTTGTAAGTCGCAGAAATACGAAAACGGGGTCAGTCTTCGGACTGGCCCCGTTTTTGTGTCCGGAGGGGGCGTCGTCCGGGTCTATATTTGCGAAGTGCCTTCTAGCTCGACGCTAGCGTCGTTTCTTCTGCTCTCCCTCGTGGTCATCGTGGTTCCCGGACCCAGCGTCGTCTTTGTGATCGGTCGAGCAATGATTCTCGGAACCAAAGGAGCGATTCAGAGTGTCTTGGGAAACGCTGCTGGAGTCGGCGTGCAGATCGTGGCGGTCTCACTCGGAGTGGGTGTTCTCATTGCCTCGTCCCCGATCATTTTCGGCATCGTGAAGATCGTCGGGTCGCTTTTCCTCGTGTATCTGGGAATCGATGGCATCCGGCACCGCAAAGACCTGCGACTTGAACTCACCAGTGCAGCAACCGTGAGCACCCGGAAAACGCTGGTGGATAGCTCAATCGTGGGTATTACCAATGCGAAGACTCTGGTGTTTTTTATCGCCACACTTCCGCTTTTTGTTGAGCAGGAAGGATTTGCTCCACCAGTCCAAATGCTGATTCTAGGAGGCCTGTTCTTCGTTATCGGTATCGCCAGCGACATGGTGTGGGCAGTGGTGGCGGGTGTTGCTCGCGCGAGGCTCGTCGCGTCACCGCGTGGTTTGGAATGGGTTCGCCTGGCGGGGGGACTAGCTTT
>CAZPBS010000058.1:0-6247 GCA_964584925.1 uncultured Microbacteriaceae bacterium | reverse complement strand
CCCACCCGCGAGACCTCGAACGCATTAATCCGCCGACAGGTCCTCTCCCGGTCATGATCGCAGAACCTAGCGATCCCATCCGCTAGCCCTCGAGGAGTTGTCCTCCATCAACAACGAGGGTGGCGCCCGTGACCCAGGCAGCGCTCTCGGAAAGCAGGAACACAATGGGCTGGGCGATATCTCCGGGCTGCGCGATAAGCCTTTCCTCAACACCCCGCTGCCGTGCCTCTTGTGCGGCCTCCTCCGAACCGCTGTAGTCCTCCAGCCACGAAGCAAGCATCGGAGTGTCAACGCCGCCCGGAAGAACGACGTTGACTCGCACTCCCTCGCTCTTCCACTCCAGAGCAAGAGCCTTCGCTAGGTGGGTGAGTGCGGCTTTCGACGAGTCGTAAGCGATGTTGTTTCGGGTAACTCGAAGAGCGTTGGTAGAGCTCACGAACACCACGCTTCCCTGTGCCGCGACGAGAGCGGGAAATGCCGCCTGCGCGAGAAAGAAAGGAACCTGAACATTGAGCTGGTAGAGCGTCGCCCAATCTTCAGTGTCGAGCTGGTCGATCGGCCGATGAATAGTCATCGCAGCACTCACAACGAGGGCATCAAGTTTCGGCTCTGATTCAAGCGCCTGCGCAACCAAGCGTCGCGGACCGTCGTGTTCCAGCAAATCGACCGCGACAAATTGTGCGACATCCGAATGCTCGGCCAACCAGGATCCAAATTCTGGTGATGCTTCAGCGAGAGACTTACCGTGGCACACCACGCGATACCCCTTGTCGACCAGGGCGCGAGCGACCGCAAAACCAATTCCACTCGACGATCCCACGACCAGGGCCACAGGAGCAGGTCGCGAATCAGACATAGGAAAATGCTATAGGATTTTTTCACCTGAGAGAAGGTCACCCCATGGCAGATTCGGCATCAATTCAGAGCTACATCCCCACCCAGATCTCTGAAACCATCCCAGACTGGGCAAATCTTCAACAAGACTTGATTGCCCGACTGACACCGGCAGCGCATGAGTTTGTGGCGCGATATGCGCGGGCCGACGGCACATTGCGGTGGCGGGATGCGTGGCCGGGTATGGATGGTTCTGATGACCCTTACGAGGCGTTCCAGTATCTGGCGCTCTTTTATTCACTGACGGGCGATGAAGAGATCTACCAGCTCGCCCAGAGGATGTGGGAAGGAATCACATGGCAGTGGACTCAATATGGCCAAATTGAGCGAGAGTTCGATGGCTACTACGACTGGATGCACCACGGCGAAGCCAACCTCTTCCACTATTTCTTCGGCCTCACAAAACCTGAGTCTCTCAAAGAGAGGATGAGGGCGGAGCGCTTCGCGCAGATGTATACCGGTGAAGATCCCCGCGCCCCCAATTTTGATCCCGAGTTAGGAATAATTCGGGCGCCTCAATCAGGATCCAGAGGGCCTCGCCTGCGCGTAACCCACGAGGACCTCAGCACGCATCGCGGCGTACTCGATGACTACCTCGCGCCATTCGAAGACATGAAAACCTCACCGTTTGAGCTCGGAAAGTGCAATTGGTCCAACGATGAGGTGTTCGACGAAGTCGTAGCGCTGATGAATGAACGCACCACTCGGGGTGATGTGCCACTGAACATGAACGCTTCCGGGCAGATGGCCCATGCGTTTATGTATTCAGGCGATGCAAAGTATCGAGAGTGGATTCTTACCTATATTGCGGGCTGGGCAAAGAGAGCGAATGAGAACGGGGGCATCCTCCCCGACAATGTTGGACTATCAGGCCAGGTTGGAGAGTACCTGGAGGGCAAGTGGTGGGGTGGCCACTACGGCTGGAGGTGGCCGCACGGTTTCCTCACCATTATCGAACCGACCACGAATGCATGCACCAACGCTCTGCTTCTCACGGGTGAAGAGGAATGGCTGGAACTCGCCCGCCAGCAACTTGACGCGAATTTTGAACTCGGAGAAGACCGAGATGGTGTGTGGCATACCCCTCACAAACATTTCGATTCGGGGTGGACTGACTACCGTCCCGCCTCTCCCTTTCATGCGATTCACTTGTGGTCAAAGACCTTCTCGGAGGAAGACCGCGCGCGCATCGAGAGAACACGAGGGGCATTCGAGTGGAGTGCAGTCACCATCGCCGAGAAGCCCTTCAGCGTCAAGCACTACAACACCAACACGGTTCCCTGGTACGAGTTCATATCGGGGAGAAGTCCGGGTTACCCGGAGGAACTGCTCCGGGCAAATTCACGGCTCCTGGACCAACAACTGGCTCGTCTGCGCTCGGATGATGGTGATCCAGACCGCTGGGGTGAGGTTGAGCAAATCAACGACTACCCCGACTCTCTCAGTATGCAAATAGATGGATACGCAATCCATGCCTGGCAAGAGTTCTGCCCTGTCTACTTTGAGAGCCTGGTCCAACTGCAGTGGGGTCAGCCGATGCACATCTCCCACGGCGGATTCCAACACGCAACATTCCGCTACTACGACGCTGCGACTCAACGCCCCGGGTTGCCCGAGGGTGTCTCCGCACTCGTCTCTGAAATCGATACTGACAGCGCGACACTCACGCTCGCGAATACTTCGGCCGCCACGCAGCACGTAGTAATTCAAGCCGGAGCATTTGCTGAACACACCATCACGGGGGTTATTGAAGCCAATCAGCCCGCGACGAGCTTCTCCGAGGGCACTCCGTGGTTGGCGATAGATCTGGTCCCGGAGGCTAGCGTCGAGCTCACAATCTCAATGTCTAGGTATTCACGAACTCCGACATACGAGACACCCTGGTCGCCGAGGGAAAGCTGGCCCCAGCCCCTCCAGCCTCGCAACTTATCCGAGCACGTTTGACAATCTCCAACAAAGGCTGATGAGCTGTCCTGATTCCTCAGGTTCCGGGGAGTGCGGTTAGCTCTTGACGGAACCCGCCAGCACTCCTCGAACGAGAAGCCTCGAGGAGGCAAGGAACACGAGGAGAATGGGAATCGCAACGAGCAGACCTGCGAGAGCAATCTCCGGTCCTCGAATGGGCAATACGTTCGCCCCCACTTGAGGGTTCAATGCCGGGGTCGAGGAGAAAAGAATCCCCAGTCCGACCGGCAGCGTCAGAACCTCTCCCGAATTCACCACGAGATAGGGGAGGAAGAAGTTAATCCAATTGACTTGGAAACTGAAGAAGGCGAGCATGCCAATGAGGCCCCGAGAGAGGGGTAAGGCGACGCGGAAGAACACGCCCCAGTCTCCCGAGCCGTCGATTCGCGCTGCGTCGTACAGATCGTGCGGAATGGTGGTCGAGAAATATATATAGGAGAGGAACACCCCAAAGGGGAAGAAAGTCCCGGGAAGAATAATCGCCCATGCCGTGTCGTAAATTCCCAAAGCCGTAATTTCGACGAACAGGGGCAACACGAACGCGACCTGGGGAACAATCATTGCGATAAGGGTTGTGATCAGCATTGACTTGCGCAGAGGCATTCGAGTTGCGGCGAGAGCGTATCCAGCAAGAATCGCCACTGCACTGGCCACCACCACTTGGAAGCCCGTGTACCAAATCGAGTTCAAGAGCCACGTCACTAATCGGCCGTCTTGGAACAACATCAGGTTGTTCCACGCGTCCACGTAACCCTGGAATGAACCAAACGACATTGGAGGATCTGCTTGAAGCTGGGGTTGGGTCTTCGAGGGAGCAAGAAGAAGCCAGGTCATGGGAATTACGCTGAACAAGGCAAAGAGGACCATGACGATCCAGGCGGCAGCCTTACCCGGGATTGCTGAAGCCTGGATGTTCCTGGGTCGCCGCGAGCGTGTGACTTGATTCGCAACCACGGTTTAGGCCTCCTTGATTTTCGTCTTAGCTTCGTCAAAGAAGTCAGTGCGGAAGATGACAATAAGGGCAAGAACAACCATGACAAGCAGCAGCATGAGTGAGAGAGCCGTGGCAGCCCCAAGGTTCGATCCGAGGAATGCGAGGGTATAACCAAGCTGGTTCAAGGACCAATCTTTGGCGATTCCCGGATATACCGAGGAAGAAATCAGGTAGGGCTCGACAAAGATCTGAAGACCTGCAGCCATCACGAGGATGAGCATATAAATCAGGTATTTCCGGATCAGAGGCAGTTTGATTTGAAACGCTATTTGGAATGCATTCGCTCCATCAATACGGGCAGCCTCAAGAACGTCGTCTGGAATGGACTGAAGCGAGCCGTACTGAATCACAATCCAGTTTCCCGCTCCCGTAAAGAAGGTCATCAAGGCGAAAATGTAAATCAGATTACTGGCGTTGAAAATATCTGTTCCTTGAGTCCAGCCGAATTCCGCAAAAATTGGAGCGAACGGTGAGTATGTCGGCTCGAGCATGAAGTACCAGACAAGGATTGCAACCGATCCGGTGATCCCCGCGGGGACCAGGTAGGCCAAGCGCAAGGGCACCGTGTAGCGCGACTGAATCGAATCGAGTAAAAGTGAGAGACCCGCAACGACGATGAGCATAGCGGGAAGGTAAATCAGAAGAAAGAGCGAAACATTGATGACTGCCGGAAGAAACCGAAAGTCCTGCAACACGAAGAGGTAGTTGCCGAACAAGCCATCAGGATTCGTCATCGATTTTTCCATCGAAACCGATGCGGCCATCACGATGGGAACAATCGCGAACATCACCAAGAGCACCAAGTAGGGCAGGAACATCAACATGCCATTGATGCGTCCCATGAGCTTCGCACGGTGTTTGAGCACTAGGTGAAAATCCTTTCGGAGCGGAGGGTGTGGGGCCGCCTGAGCGACCCCACACCCTCTCTCGCTGAGTAACTAGATACTAGTCAACAACGGTGTAGCCGACGCCAGGCGCCAACTCGATGAGCGTCTGCATGAAGGTGCGCGTAGCGTCTTCAAGGGTTGCTCCACCATTGATTTCCGTTTGAAGGACACCAATCTGGCCTCGCATATCGAAGCGGACTGGGTTGTTGTCCTGTCGGATCCTGGCCGCCTGAGCGACCATAGCGACCGTGGGGTCAGCTGCGTAGTAAGGATCTGCCCCTACTCGAGCGGCCCACTTCTCAAACGCAGGCTGGTAACCAGGGAAGGTCACCTTGTCCTCGCGCATGTCGGGGTCGGTTGCCAGGTACACCGCTGCGTCAGCTGCATCCTGTGGGTTGACAGCATGCGATGAGGCGACCCAAATTCCGCCACCCCACTCGCCGGACCACGCGGTGGACTCGCCATCCCAAGTGGGCATCTCAGCAGCCGTAATGCGGCCTTCAGGAACTGCCCATGAGTCTGGGGGACGAATCACAAACTCACCCCACCAGGAGGGTCCAATTTGCATGGCGACCTTAGTCTGCTGCGCAACGTCAGCAATGAAGCCCGCGTCAAACGCCGAACGTGAATCGACGACCCCGGCATCCACCAGAGGCTGCATCAAGTCGGAGACTCGGGTGCACTCAGGCGCATCGGGGTTAATGCGGACAGTAGCTGGGTCCTGGACATCAGCCATAGGACAACCGCTGGGCCACAAGTAGCCTGCGTAGTAGCCCTGGTCACCGACAGCACCGGCCATGTAACCCGTTCCCTGAAGTTCAAGAGCCGTAGCTGCGAATTCCTCCATGGTGGTCGGGACTGTGAGCCCTAGCTCGTCGAAGATAACTGTGTCGTACCACAGAACGGTCTGCGCGAGGTCGTTCTTCAAGCAGTAGTACGAACCGTCGATCAGACACCAATCGTTCGAGGTGTTGTAGGCCTCGAAAATTGCTGGGTCTACGTAGTCGCTCAGGTTCATGGCGTAGCCATTTGACTCCTCAGCGTAAATAGCAGCACTGTTCGGGGGGCTGAACACAACGTCAGGCCATCCCTGTCCAGTCTGGTTTGAAAGCTGAATCTTGGGAAGGATTTCTTCCTGGCCGACCACTTCGCAGGTTACGTCGATTTCACCAGCAACCGACTCCTGGTAGGACAGACAGGCGGGCTCCCGGACAGTGTCCACCCAGATCAGCAACTCACGGGCGCCGGCACTATCACCGCTGCTGGCACCACTGTCGCCTCCGCCGCCGTCGCTGGTGGCTCCACCAGAACACGCGGAGAGGACGAGCGCGCCCGCAAGAGCGAGCGAACCAAGGAACTTCTTTTTCATTCCACTTTCCTCCGTTTTGTTGTGTGGAGCAAAGCAGAGAAGCCACTTTGCTCCAGTTTCGAAACGACTCTATCGCACTTTTCGCCGTTTCGTATAGGATACAGGGTATCGTTATTTTATTGTTTCCAAAGCCTCGTA
>CAZPBS010000057.1:0-6278 GCA_964584925.1 uncultured Microbacteriaceae bacterium | reverse complement strand
GAAGACCGACGAAGAGAAAGCTTCCACCGTTCTCGACGAAGTCCTCGCCTCCTAAGCGAGAGCGTTCAAGGCCCTGAGATGACCACCGCAGTCATCATTGTGGCGGCGGGAAGCGGAACCAGACTCGGCTCCCCTCTTCCCAAAGCATTTGTCTCAGTGGCAGGTGTGCCGATGCTTCAGCATTCGCTTACCGAATTGTCGCAGTGGACTCGCTGGGACTCCCTCATTCTTGTCGTTCCCGAGGGTTACGAAGCACCAACGCGAGCATTAGCCACCGGCATGGAGTCTGTTCATGTCGTGGTCGGTGGGGAGACCAGGGGTGACAGTGTTCAGTGCGGCCTGAGTGCTCTTCCTCCCGAGACGACCCACGTTCTTATTCATGACGCCGCCAGAGCCCTGATGCCCTGCGACGTCTTTGATCGGGTGCTGGATGCCCTCGGGGCAGGCGCGAGCGGAGTTATCCCTCACGTGCCTGTTGTTGACACTCTCGTCAGGGTCGAGTCCTCCTTGACAGAGGGTGGTGTTGATCGTGACGGACTCGGTGCCGTGCAGACCCCGCAAGGGTTTGATGTCGAAGCACTGAGGCGGGCTTATGCCGATACCACTGAAGAATTCACGGATGACGCGGCCGTGCTCCGACGTGCCGGACACGATGTTGTGGGCGTGGAAGGGCATCCCCGAGGATTCAAAATCACTTACCCGGATGACCTTGTCCGGGCTGAATCCTTGCTGGGCTCTTCCTCAACTCCGTTGGTCGCAGTCGCGATGGATGTTCATCAGTTTGATTCCACAGAACCTCTCCACCTCGCGGGATTGGAGTGGCCAGGGGAACCGGGCCTCTCCGGCCACAGCGATGGTGACGCCGTCCTGCACGCGATCGTGGATGCGATCCTGCAGGCTGCTGGTTTGGGCGACCTGGGCACACATTTTGGCAGCGCACGGCCAGAATTTGCCGGTGCCAACAGTCGAGTGTTCCTCGATCACACGTTGGAGTTACTCAAGAACCACAGCCTTCAGGTCAGCTCAGTGGCCATCCAAATCGTTGCCCAGGCGCCCAAAATTGGGCCAAGGCGCGACGAAGCAGAAGCGACACTGTCGTCTCTGGTCGGTGCGCCAGTGTCAGTATCCGCCACAACGACGGATGGTTTGGGCTTCACCGGACGCGGTGAAGGCCTCCTCGCCATTGCCACGGCTGTTCTCCGACGCGTTTAGCGGGAGTGGTGGTCCTCGAATAGCCTCCCTGGCTTGATGCACCTTCCTCGCTAGCATGAAGCAGTGCCCATCACACTGTTTGATTCGAAACGACACGAGTCAGTGGAGTTTTCTCCACTGCGCTCTGGTGAAGTGTCGATGTATGTGTGTGGGCCCACCGTGCAGTCCTCGCCCCACGTGGGTCATCTCAGAAGCGCTCTCGTCTATGACCTCTGGAGCCGATGGTTTACCTACCGGGGGTATCAGGTCACGCTGATTCGAAACGTCACCGATATTGACGACAAGATCCTCGAGAAAGCGCTGGAATCTGGTGAAGAGTGGTGGGCGCTTGCGGAGAGAGTGGAATCAGAATTCCAAGCAGTCGCTGATGCACTCAACATTCTGAGACCAGCACGCCAACCTCGCGCCACCGGCGATATTCCGGCGATGGTGGAGCTGATTCAGACGCTGATAGACCGGGGCCACGCGTATGCGGCAGAGGATGGCTCGGGGGATGTCTATTTCGAGGTCTCCTCCTGGGCGCCCTACGGAGAGCTCACAAATCAAAGCGTGGAGAACCTCACCCAAGGCGAGACCACCTCCAGCGCGAAACGTAACCCCGAAGACTTTGCCCTCTGGAAAGGTCACAAGGCTCATGAGCCTGCGACCACCGCATGGCCAGCGCCGTGGGGTCGTGGTCGACCAGGCTGGCACCTCGAGTGCTCGGCCATGTCGACCAGATACCTCGGAGAAGCGTTTGATATCCACGGAGGCGGGATGGACCTGCGCTTCCCCCACCATGAGAACGAACTTGCCCAGTCCCGGGCGGCAGGACACGACTACGCCCACCACTGGATGCATAACGCTCTCGTTCTGGTGGGTGGCCAGAAGATGTCGAAGTCTTTGGGCAACAGCATCTTTGCTGCTGACTTGGTTACACAGGCTCGACCGATAGTCGTTCGGTATGCACTGGCCAGTGCTCATTACCGCTCCGAGCTTGACCTCCAGGAGGGTTACCTCACGGAATCCGCGGCAGCGTTTGAGCGGATCGAAGGTTTCCTTCTTCGAGCACACGCGGAGGGAATCGAGAGTGCCGAGGGTGCTCTTCCCGCCGAGTTTGAAGCCGCCATGGATGATGACCTCTCGATTCCCTCAGCCCTGGCAGTTGTTCACGAGCGGGTCCGCCATGGAAACCAGGCGCTCGACAACGGAGACAGGGAGACAGCAGAACTCGATGCACGCGCTGTTCGCGCTATGGTCCAGGTGTTGGGCCTTGACCCGCTGGCCGAGGAATGGACCACGGCGGGTAGTGCGGATGTCTCCGCAGCATTGGACTCTTTGGTGGAGTCCGTGATTGCCTTGCGGTGGAGTGCGAAAGCAGACAAGAACTTTGACCTCTCGGATGCTCTTCGAGACGCCATCGAGAGAGCAGGTATCGACGTGAAGGATTCATCCACCGGGAGCACGTGGAGTCTTCGTGGCTAAAAAAGGACACCCCTCTGCCCGCAAGGCCAAGAAACCCGCCACCTCCGGGACTGGCGGCCACGGCCGCCGAGCCCTGGAAGGCAAAGGACCCACTCCGAAGGCTGAGGACCGCTCCTGGCACCCTGCAGGGAAGCGGAAAGCCGCAAAGGAGCGTCTAGAGACCGTGAAGTCCCGCTTCGGGTCGGCTCCACCTCCACAGAAGAGGACAGTTCGTCCGATTTCTGTGGAAGCGGAGATGGTGACCGGGCGTAACTCTGTTATCGAGGCACTTCGGGCGAAGATCCCCGCCACCACCCTTCACATCGCCACCAAGATCGACATGGATGATCGAGTCCGGGAGTCCATTGCGCTGGCGAACAAGCGAGGAATTCCGCTGTTGGAAATTCCTCGCCCCGAGCTTGATCGCTTGACCGGAGCGGACACGGTTCACCAGGGAATTGCTCTCAGCGTTCCGCCCTATGCCTACGCTCACCCACTCGAGCTGGCCGAGAAAGCAGAGGCGGGAGACTCCGCACCGGTCTTTGTGGCCCTCGATGGCATCACGGATCCAAGGAACCTTGGAGCAATTGTGCGCTCCGTGGCTGCGTTTGGCGGATACGGCGTCATCGTTCCCAAACGACGGTCGGTGGGTGTGAACGCAGCCGCCTGGAAGACTTCCGCTGGTGCTATCGCGAGGACTCCGGTGGCGATGGCAGCCAATCTCACGCAGACACTCAAGTCCTTCAAGGACCGGGGCTATTTTGTGGTGGGGCTCGATGGTGAAGCCGACTCGAGTCTCCCGGTAACCGAGCTTGCGGGAACACCACTGTTGATTGTGGTGGGAAGCGAAGGGAAAGGCCTCTCAAGGCTCATTACGGAGACCTGTGACGTCATTGTCAGTATCCCGATGTCAGGGAAGACAGAATCACTCAACGCAGGAATAGCGGCCAGCGTTGTGTTGTATGAAATCTCTCGACAGAAGCTTGCGAAAAAGAAATCCTAGATCCGATCTCGCCAGTTGAGCTCGATGGTGGGGTTCGGAAGAGTGATCGCTTCGGTTGGCGGCCCTGTGACGACGGCCTCGTCGCGACGGTGCTGCAGAACATCCTCGATGTAGGACTGGAGGCTTTCTTCACGGGACACATCGCGGTCCTCGTCCTGTGATCGGGCCGCGCGGTGCTCACGCCATTGATGGAAGATTTCCGGACCTTCGAGCTTGCCTCGATATTCCTTGGGGATAGCTCGGATGATCGGGTCATACACCTCAGAGAGCCACTGGTGGGCCGCCATCTCCTCGTCGACATCGTCGCCTGGAAAATGAATCGCTCGGTAGGAGTCCATGTCATTCAGGAGTCGTCGGGCTTGGTTTTCACCAGCGTCGATGCCGGTCAGTCTGAGGAGACGCCTCGTGTGGTGTCCTGCATCCACCACTTTCGGTTGAATGCGGAGCGAGGCTCCGGTGTCCTCGCTGGAGATAGACATGTTCTCGATATCGAATCCAAGTTCATTCAGTCGTGACACTCGTTGGGTGATTCTCCAACGTTCGGACTGGTCAAAACTCTCCCATCCTGTGAGCTCATCCCAGAGTGAGCGGTAAGCATCCATGATCGAGTTGGAGACAGCGACAGGATCGATATCTTCATCAAGGCGCCCGCCTGCCTGAAGATCCAAGAGCTCACCCGCCACATTGATGCGAGCGATTTCTAAATCGTTTTCCCGCTGACCATCCGACAGGCTGCCGGGCATGAGCTCGCCGGTCTCGGCGTCGACGAGATAGGCCGCAAAAGAGCCGGCATCGCGGCGGAAGAGAGTATTCGAGAGCGAGACGTCGCCCCAGAAGAAGCCCACGATGTGGAGTCTTACTAAGAGCACAGCCAGAGCATCTGCGAGCCTCGTCGCGGTGTCAGGGCGGAGCGTCTGAGAATAGAGCGCCCTATAGGGCAAGGAAAACCGCAGGTGGCGGGTCACGAGTGCAGCAGGAAGCTCCTCACCCTTTTTGTCGACACGTCCCGACACGATTGCCACGGGCTCCACACAGGGGACATCAAGGCGATCGAGTTTTTGCAGCATCTCGTATTCGCGTACTGCCAAGGCTTCGGTGGTTTCTTTGACCGCGACAATGTGATTGCCAAGGTGGATAAAGCGAACGATGTGGCGGGAAATACCTTTGGGTAGTGCCGCAATGGTCTCTTCAGGCCAATCCTCCAAGGCAATGTCCCAGGGAAGCTCAAAAAGTTCGGGAGCCATCTCCGAGGCTGTGATCGACAGCGATGTGCTCACTCGTGTCTCCTCTCAAAGCTGTGGGGCCACCAGGCAGAACTGGTGACCCCACAGTGCCTGGTCATTAGGACCCGGCAGAAATTGCTTCTTTGGTGAGACGAACACCGGTTGCCGTGTCGAACACGTGCATGTGGTGCTCGATGGGGAGAAGTGCAATCTTGTCGCCTGCGACGGGGTGATCACGCCCATCCACTCGCACAACCATCTCGATCTTCTCTCCGTTGACTTCGGTGCTGCCATAGAGGTAGCCATCGGCTCCCAGCTCTTCGACGAGCTCCACGGTCGTCTGAAGACCTGTGCCCGTGGTCGACACGGTGAGGTCCTCAGGTCGGATTCCGACGGTGACACGGTCGCCGGTGGCACCCGACAGGGTCTCGCGGTCCACTGCGACGGTGGCCGTTCCAAACTGAACTCCACCCTCGACCACATCAGCATCGAAGAGGTTCATGGCGGGGGAGCCAATGAATCCTGCGACAAAGGAGTTAGCAGGGGCCTCGTAGAGATCACGGGGTGTTCCGACCTGCTGGAGGACACCATCTTTCAAGACGGCGATGCGATCACCCATGGTGAGCGCTTCAGTCTGGTCGTGAGTCACATAGACCGTGGTGACGCCAAGCCTGCGCTGCAGAGAAGCGATCTGAGTCCTTGTCTGAACACGGAGCTTTGCATCGAGGTTCGACAGGGGCTCGTCCATCAGGAACACCTGGGGCTCCCGCACAATCGCGCGACCCATGGCAACCCTCTGACGCTGACCACCGGACAGGGCCTTGGGCTTCCGGTCCAGGTAGGGCTCGAGGTCCAGCAGCTTGGCGGCTTCCAGGACGCGAGAGGCTCGCTCATCCTTGTTGACGCCGGCAATCTTGAGAGCGAATCCCATGTTCTCTGCCACGGTCATGTGGGGGTAGAGGGCGTAGTTCTGGAACACCATGGCGATGTCCCTGTCCTTCGGCGCAACATCAGTGACATCACGGTCACCGATCAGGATTCGTCCATCGTCGATTTCTTCCAAGCCCGCGAGCATGCGAAGAGAGGTGGACTTCCCGCAGCCCGACGGGCCCACGAGAACGAGGAACTCGCCATCATCGATGGTGAGGTCGAGAGCATCTACAGCCGGGATTGTGGTTCCTGGGTAAATGCGACTTGCTTTATCAAACGTCACAGACGCCATTGTTTTCTCCTTCACCGGCAGGTACGTGCCGGACGATCCGTAGTGAATGGAAACAATTCCTGACCACCATTGGACAGGAACCTAGTCACCAGTATGGCAGTCATCAAGCCGGTGCGGGAGGGCGGGGCATCCTCAACTAGGGAATGCTCTGGTCACCGGGCTAGTATGGGGCGCT
>CAZPBS010000056.1:0-6369 GCA_964584925.1 uncultured Microbacteriaceae bacterium | reverse complement strand
GACCTATAGTTACCTGGTAGCGAAAACCCTTTAGAGGCAATGGAAAGGCACGTGGCTCGCCATGGATCCCATCTCCCTGTTTATGATCGCCATCCTCGGGATGCTGATCTATTTCATGATTCGCAATTCCCGGAAGCAGAGAAAAACCCAGGAAGAGCTGCAGGAGAAGCTGAAGCCAGGCGCAGACGTGATGACCTCATTTGGGCTCTATGCGACCGTTCTTGAGCTGGACGACGAAAACAATGTCGCGACTTTGGATGTTGGGAAAGGCGTGACCATCAAAGTGCACCGTCAAACCCTCACTAAGGTTGTCGAAGAGGAAACTAGCGACGCTGAAGCGCCCGCTGAAGAAGCTTCTGATAAGTCCTCCTAGCCCCAACCCTCACTGAAAGTTTCCGCTTTGGCCTCTCAATCAGCCGTGTCCTCCGCCTGGAGGAAATTCATCTGGCTCGGCGTAATTTTCGTTTTGCTTATTGGGGGCAATGCCCTCGCTGTGTGGCAAGGCACTGGGTCGTGGGTCCCGAAGCTCGCACTTGATCTTCAGGGTGGAACTCAGATCATCCTTGCCCCACAAATTGCGGAAAATCAGACTGTTTCGGAAGAACAGCTCGATCAGGCGGTAGCAATCATTCGTCAACGTGTTGACGCTGGTGGTGTTGCCGAGGCTGAGGTGAGTACCCAGGGCGGTGCCAACATCGTGGTGTCAATCCCCGGGGTCCCCGATCAAGCGACACTTGAGCGCATTCGCTCCTCGGCAAAGCTCGAATTCCGTGCGGTGTTGCGCGCGGGAATCGCCACAACAGAGGACACCGCGGTCTCAGACGGTGTCGAGTTTGTTGAGCCCGATCGCACACCCGACAATCCCAGCGACCTCGCGTGGGTCACCTCTGAAGTGGACCAGGCCTACAACGACCTCACCTGTGACCAGCTCGACGGTTTGGGTGCCAATGTTGCAGACCCCACTCTCCCTCTGGTGACGTGCGACGAGTTCGGAGCGCAGAAGTACATTCTTGGACCAGTTGAGGTCGGAGGTGAGACCATTGAGGACGCGATTGCAGGTCTTGTCCCGGGCCCCCAGGGGACCGTCACGACGGAGTGGGGCGTTTTCCTCGAGTTCGATGAGGTCGGCACCGAGAGCTTTAGGACTGTCACCGAGCGTCTCGTCGGCTTGCCGGGAGTGCAGAATCAGTTCGCGATTGTGCTCGACGGGCGCGTCATCAGTGCGCCTCGGACACTTGCTGCCATTACAGACGGACGTCCGCAGATCAGCGGATCGTTCTCGCAACTCTCAGCAGAGGTGTTGGCTGACCAGTTGAAGTTCGGTGCGCTCCCCATCGGATTTGAGGTGCAAAGTGCGGAGACCATCACGGCGACCCTGGGCCTCACTCAGCTGCAGAGCGGTCTACTAGCCGGAGCTATAGGTCTTCTCCTGGTTGTCCTGTATTCGCTGTTCCAGTACCGCACACTCGGGCTCGTAACTGTTTTCTCCCTCACGGTGGCTTTCATCTTGAGCTACTTCGTCATCACCTATCTGTCCAACTCTCAGGGTTATCGTCTCTCGCTCGCGGGTGTTGCAGGGTTGATCGTCGCTATTGGTATTACCGCGGACTCGTTCATCGTGTTCTTCGAACGAATTCGCGACGAGTTGAGAGATGGGCGAGTCCTTGACTCCGCGATTTCCGCAGCGTGGAAGCGAGCGTTCCGCACCATTCTTGCTTCGGATGCGGTGGGTTTCCTTGCGGCGGCGGTGCTGTTCATCTTGGCGGTCGGGAACGTGCGAGGTTTTGCTTTCACACTGGGTATCACCACCATTGTCGACCTGATTATCGTGGCTCTGTTCACCCAGCCCCTCATGACCTTGATAGGGCGCACGAAATTCTTTGGTTCCGGCCACCCCTTGAGTGGGCTTGATCCGCGCGCACTGGGAGCCGTGTATCGCGGGAGAGCAAGATTTAGAGACCCGGTTGACGTCGATGCCACCGCTCGAAAAAAGAGTGCCCGTGAAGTGAAGCGTCGCCAAACGATTGCCGAGCGAAAAGCTGCTGAAGAAGCCGAAGCGGAAAGGAAGAGCTGATGTCTCGTCTGACAACCTTTGGTAACGCCCTGTACACGGGGGAGAAATCTTTTGATTTTGTGGGCAACAGAGTCCGTTGGTATGTGATCGGTGCCTCTATCGTCGTCCTGGCCATTGTGCTGACCATTCTTCGCGGTGGATTCACCTTCGGCATTGAGTTCCGGGGCGGCTCTGAGTTCCGTATCTCCGCGCCCGCGTCATTGTCTGAACAAACAGCGATAGACACGGTGACTTCCGTTGCGGGCGTGACCTCCAACCCTCGTGTGTCGATTGTGGGTGGTGATTCGGTCAGAGTGCAGACCGAGCAGCTCACCGATCAACAAACAACCGAGCTTCGTAGTGATCTGGCAGATGCATATGCCGTGGACATAGAGGCAGTCACAGCTTCGTTTATTGGTGCGACCTGGGGCCAAGACATCACCCGACAGGCATTGATTGGTCTGTTTGTGTTCCTCGTACTGGTGTCGTTAGTTATGGCGCTGTATTTCCGAACGTGGAAGATGTCCATTGCGGCATTGACCGCGCTCGCCCATGATCTCATTCTGACCGCAGGGGTTTACGGTGTCCTGGGCTATGAAATAACTCCCGCCGCCGTGATTGGCTTGCTCACGATTCTCGGTTACTCGCTCTATGACACGGTCGTGGTGTTTGACAAGGTGCGTGAGAACACTTCGCAGGATGGCGAGGAGAGTAGGCGCACCTTCGCCGAATCGGTCAATCTTGCTGTCAACCAAACTTTGGTCCGGTCCATCAACACCTCTGTGGTCGCGGTACTACCGGTCGGGTCCATTCTCTTCATCGGGTCAGTCTTGTTGGGAGCAGGTACCTTGCGGGATATAGCCCTGGCGCTCTTTATCGGGATGATCGCAGGGACTTATTCCAGCATTTTCATCGCAGCTCCGCTCTACGTGCATGTGCGTGAGAACGAGCCCGAGAATAAGAAGCAGGGTCGTCGTGTTCGCGAAGCCAGACCCGCCTCTGGCGCGGTTCGCTAGGACCCAGCAGTTTTCTCCTCCTCCCTCGTACACTGTCAGGGGAGAGGGGGTGCGCAGTGACTGAGGTTCAGAGTTCTTCGTCCACAAGCTTGCGTGCGTTGCTTCCCCGGTTGTTCTCGAGGGCGCCTACCGATAACGCCCTGGAGACATTGTTCAAAACGGTGCGAAAGCACCACCCGAAAGCTGATGTCAATCTTGTTGAACGGGCGTATCGTGTCGCTGAAAAGGCCCATGTCGGACAGTCTCGCCACAGCGGCGAGCCCTACATCACCCATCCTCTTGCCGTGGCGCAAATTCTGGCAGAGCTCGGTATCGGGCCCATCACCATTGCGGCTGCACTTCTTCATGACACGGTGGAGGATACCGAGTACTCGCTTGACCAGCTCAAAGCGGATTTTGGCGACGAGATTGGCATGCTCGTTGATGGTGTGACCAAGCTCGACAAGGTGAAGTACGGGGAGAACGCGCAAGCCGAGACCGTGCGGAAGATGATTGTGGCGATGTCGAAAGACATTCGGGTGTTGGTGATTAAACTTGCGGACCGTCTCCACAACGCCAGGACTTGGGGTTTTGTTTCACCGGAGTCAGCTCAAAAGAAGGCTCAGGAGACGCTGGAGATTTACACACCTCTCGCGCATCGCCTCGGAATTCAAACCGTGAAGTGGGAGCTTGAGGACCTCTCCTTCGCGGTGCTGCACCCCAAGATTTATATGGAAATCGAGTCGTTGGTGAAAACCCGGTCGCCAGAGCGCGAGGCCTTCGTCGATTCCGTCATTGAGACGGTGCAGGATGACCTGCGGAAAGCAAAAATCAAGGCCGAGGTTGGCGGACGGCCTAAACAGTACTTTTCGATTTATCAGAAGATGGTGAATCGAGGGCGGGACTTCACTGATATCCATGACCTCACCGGGATTCGTGTCTTGGTGAGCTCCATTCGAGACTGCTACGCGGCTCTGGGTGCGGTTCACGCCCGGTGGAACCCGATGCCCGGGCGCTTCAAGGATTACATTGCCACGCCTAAGTTCAACCTTTACCAGTCTTTGCATACGACCGTCTATGGGCCCGAGGGTAGACCGGTCGAGATACAGATTCGTACGACTGACATGCACCAGCGGGCTGAGTTCGGAGTCGCAGCCCACTGGAAATATAAAGAGCGAATGGCGTCTCAGGGCAAAGGTGTCGAACGCGCGTCCCACGACACGGATATGGCCTGGCTGGCTCACCTGTCTGATTGGCAAGCAGAGACGACCGACCCTGCAGAGTTCTTGGAAACGCTTCGTTACGAGATTGGGGCTAAAGAGCTTTACGTGTTCACACCGCAAGGAAAGGTCATTGGTTTACCGAAGGGGGCGACACCCGTTGACTTTGCCTACGCGGTTCACACTGAAGTCGGGCATCGCACCATGGGGGCCAAAGTCAACCAGCGCCTGGTGCCCCTCGACACGGAGCTCTCCAGCGGTGATTCCGTGGAGATTTTCACCTCAAAGAACCCCGACGCGGGACCGAGTCAGGACTGGTTGAACTTCGTCACCTCTCAGCGGGCTCGGAGCAAGATTCGTCAATGGTTCACGAAGGAACGTCGTGAGGAAGCCGTCGAGCAGGGTAAAGATGCGATTGCGCGAGCGATGCGCAAGCAGAACCTTCCGCTTCAGAAACTGATGAACCAAGAGTCTGTTGCTGGTGTCGCAGCGCAACTCAACTATCCCGATGTCGAGGCCCTCTACGCTGCAGTGGGCGAGGGACACGTTTCCACTCAGTCTGTGATTGAAAAGATTCTTGGCATTGTCCAGGCCGATGACGACGGTGATGAGGATCTGTTTCAGACCGCGAGTAGGTCACGCTCACCCCGCAGAGTCAGTGAATCGGGAGTCCTGGTGCGAGGTGCGCCCGACATTCTGGTGAAGCTTGCCCGTTGTTGCACCCCTGTGCCGGGTGACCCGATTGTCGGATTTGTGACCCGGGGGACAGGTGTGAGCGTTCACCGAGAAGACTGCAGCAACATCAGCACTCTGATGCAAGACCCTGATCGCATGATCGAGGTCGAGTGGGCTCCCACCAAGGGAAGTGTGTTTCTGGTGCACATCCAGATTGAGGCGCTCGATCGTCCCGGATTGCTCTCGGATGTGACGCGGGTGCTCTCCGAGCACCACGTGAATATCCTCTCGGCGACGGTGAATACCAGTGATAACCATCTCGCCATATCCCGATTTGTCTTTGAGATGGGAGAGGTGACACACCTAGATAGGGTGCTGAACGCCGTGCGACGCATTGATGCGGTCTACGACGTATATCGGGTGATGTCCGGATAACGCTCGGTCAACACCCGCACTCGTTGGAGCACAGCGTGGGCGCGTTCTCGCTGGGACTGCGACATGCGCGTTGCAATCGGCTGTCCGACCTGTTCGCGCAAGGAGCGGAGAAAAAGTATCTGGGTTGCCGCGCTGTCGATGTCTCGCCCATGACTGAGCAGTTCGATCTCTGTGCTCAGAGGGTCAAGAATGCTTTGTCCCGCCACCTCCACCACCGTGTGGCGAGAATCCCGAACCTCTCTCGCTCTCCAGTGCTCTCGCTCCAGCGGCGACAGTGCTGGCGTGCTCGGTCTGAGCACCGTGAGGGGTGTAGGCAACCCCATACCCGTCCAAATCCACCCAGCGGTATTGCCAGTGGGGATCGCCCAGTGCGGCAGTGATTGCCCAATGAGGACCGCTCGCTCTGTCCGGGAGGGAAAATACGGTCTCGGCCAATAGAGTCCTCCGAGCGAGAGGGAGTAGCCGTCTGAAATGGAGCTGTGTTCCGGGGGAGTGTGCATGCCCGGAGTATGGACTAGATCAGCGGTGGAGTGTCAATGGCGAGTGAAAATGTGGAGAACTAACCTTCGACAACAGCGAGCCATGCCTTTTTGGTCTCAAGCTCGGCCTCCAAGGATTCTTTGTCCTTGCCAGTAGCGCTGGAGAGTTTGGACTCAAGGACGGCAATCGCCTCGAGCAGTTGCTGAGCCATGGACGACGTACGCGCCTTCTTCTCGGGATCGTTCTTGGCCCAGAATTCTTGATCCAGTGTTCGAACATGGGTGTCAAACTTCTTGACATCCTGATCAATTGACCGCACGTCCTTTTTGGGTACTGGACCAATGGCACCAAACTTTTCGTGGAAGAGTCGCAGACGCGCAGTTGCCGCATCGCGGTCCTGCAGTGTGAGGATGTCTGCAAAATCTTTGAGGAGTGAACGCTTGAGCTCCAGGTTTCCTGCGTTGGCTTCGTCCTCCTTCGCATCCAGCTCAGCTTTCTGCTGGTAGAGCAC
>CAZPBS010000055.1:0-6388 GCA_964584925.1 uncultured Microbacteriaceae bacterium | reverse complement strand
GAGTCCAGGTCATCAAACCGGATTCCCAGAAGGGTGGGGTTCTTCAATTCGGAACGGAGGTTGTAGCAAGCTCTGATGGCACTATCGCTGGCCTCCTTGGCGCTTCACCGGGAGCCTCGACCGCAGCCCCCATCATGATCGATGTGCTGGAAACGTGCTTCCCGGAAAGGATTCCTCAGTGGAGTGCAACGCTGAAAAAGATTGTGCCCAGTTATGGAGCAGTGCTCTCAGAGAATCCCGACAAGGCTCGTCGCTCCATCGAGTCGACGGCCAAAAAACTCCGACTTAGTGTCTAAGTGCTCCCCGTGACGGACCCACCACATAGGTGGCGGGTGCCTGGAATCCGTGTTCGGAGAATGCGCCATCGAGTCCTACGAGAACCCTCGAGGTCGCGCTTTCGTCCAGCAACGCGTAAACGGTTCCCGAATTGCCAAGCCCAATCATCCGCGCTCCTAGAGCGCCGTTGGTCAGGGCTGTCTCGATGGCAAGGTCAATTTCAGGGCAGGAGGCATCGTAGTCATCGCGCAGGGAGCTGTGTGAGGCTTGGATGATGTCGCCGAGCGTGAAAGCACCGTCTCGCCGCAGCGCTTTGACGGCATCGAGAACTCGTTGGTTCTCGTTCACAATGTGCTGAGCGCGTCGATAGACCTCCTCGGAGAGTCCTTCTCTGTGCTGGGGGAGAGTCTTCGGCGAGAGGTCCCGCAGTGAACGAACGCCGATGGCGTCCACTGCTTGTTCTCGCTCTGAAAACCGAGCTGCATCGAGTGCTTGGGTGCGCTCAACGCCGGTGTCAATGACGAGAATCGCAAGATCCTGGTCTGCAAGCTCGAGTTTGACTGGGTCGTAATCCAGTGATCGGCTATCGAAAAGGATTGCACTATCGTCCTCGGCAACAAAGGAGGGTATGTGGTCACCCAAGCCCGTGGTCCTTCCCACCACAGATTTTTCGGCCCTCTGCGTCACTCGAGCAAGCGTGGTGGTGTCAAGTGATAGCCGCCACGCGTCATTGAGAGCAACGGCAATAGCGGTCTCCAAGGCTGCTGACGACCCAAGGCCTACTCCGACCGGCACATCGGAGTCGACAAAGAGGTCGAGACCTGGAACTCCCGAGATATCGGCGCCAAATTGGCCCAGTGTCCAAGCAACTCCGAGCGGATAGGCAGCCCACCCATGGACGGCATCGGGTTCGAGCGAGTCGAGGGCAATTTCCGCAATTTCGTCGGCCTCGGTGCTTGCCACCCTGAGCTTTCTATCCTTACGAACACCTGCCGCGACTGCGGTGCGCCGATTGATGGCAATCGAGAGGACATATCCATCGGAGTAGTCCGAGTCATCACCCAGAAGACTCAACTCTCCAGGCGCCGACCACAGACCATGCGCTTCGTACCCAAAAATCTGCCGGAAACCTGAGAGGGTGTCATCGCGTAAGTCGCTCATGACAAACGGACCTCGCTGGGAAATTAGAAACAGGAAGTCTCTATTCTGGCTTACATTGCTGGCAGCTCGAGACCGAGCGGATTGCTCAGGGTTTGTTGACACAATGTTGTCATGGCGAGACCCCAGAAATCGGCACTCCCGCGGTACACAACCCCACAGCCTGTTCGAGGCTGGAGGTGGCTGGTGGGGACGCTGGTCATTTTGTTCTTGTGGCTGGTGGGGGGTACCGTTCTTGGCCTCGTCTTTCTTCCCTACTCCGGAGTCAGGCCTGAGATCTTGCTCGAGGGTGGTGATGTGCTCGGCGCGATGCCCGGTTGGGGCTTCCTGTTCTTTGCCCTAATTACCTTTGTGCCTCTGTTTCTGGGAGTCCTCCTCGCTTATCGCTGGATTCTCGGGGTGAAGCTCCGCTACCTGTTTTCCACGATTCAGGATTTTCGCTGGTGGCGTGTGGGCCTGGGCTTTTGGGTGTGGTTGATTCTCATTGGTGGTCCTGTTGTGGTGAGCCTGATGGCAGCACCTGATCAGTACCGCTTCAATTTCCAGCCGGAGACCTTTATTCCCTTTGCCCTTGTCGGAGTTCTTCTTCTCCCCATCCAAACCACCGCCGAGGAGCTCTTCTTTAGAGGGTGGATTCTCCAGTGGGTGGGGAAACGGATCGGGAGCATCATTGTTCTGTCGGTGATCAGCGGGGCAGCATTCTCCCTCCCTCACATGCTGAACCCCGAGGTTGCGGGTGACTTCCTTGGTGCGTTTTTCGGCTACTTCACTGTTGGTTTTGCACTCGCCTGGGTGACAGTGCGAGATCGCTCACTCGAAGTCGCCATTGGTGCCCATATGTCCAATAACCTTTTCGCGGCATTGATTGTGGGCTATGAGGGAGGGGCCTTGCCAGCAGATGCTCTCTATGTCGCTGGCCCCGTCGAGTGGGGAACTAACAACATTGTTGGGCTCTTAGTCGTGCCTCTATTCATCTTCCTGACGAGGGCAGGGCGCCCCAAGGCGCCGAAGACTACGCTGTCTGACACTACCGCCCTGAACGCCCAGTAGGCTGGGGGAACCGGAGCCCCGGATGACGCCCATCTCCGGAGGATTAGTCATGAGGCTTGCTGCCCGTCCACTCGTCGCCTCTTAGTCCTCGTGCTGTCTGCGTGTTCTTCCCAGTCCTCGAGTGGTTTCTCTCTCGGTGACGTCGATTCCTGCGACGGGATTACTGTCGTGGTGAATTACGGGCTTCTCGCCGAGGATCAAGAAGTTTCCTGCGTTGAGCTTTCCGGTCCTGAGGCGATTGCCCAGGAGGTTTTGGGTTTTGCGGGTGTCACCACCGAGGGAACAGTCGCATACGGTGATCAAGGGGTATGTCGTGTCAACGGATTACCTTCCCCCAGCGACCCGTTTGTCGTTGAAGGAGAAGAACCCCACCTCGAAACGTGTGAAGATATGCCCCCTGCTTTCGCCTACTGGGCTCTGTGGGTCAAGGATGATGATGACGCCTCCTGGTCCTACGCTGAAGAAGGAGTTGCGACACTTTCCCTCACGGCTGGAATGAGGGTCGTCTCAGGGAGGAACAATTCAGATTGACGCCCTAGCATGATGACAATAGTCCCCAGTTTGTCCGAGGAGTTTTCATGTCTACCGCGCCTTTAGAGTCCGGCTCACTAGCACCCGATTTTTCTCTACCGGACAAGGACGGGAAGCTGCACTCTTTGTCTGGATACCGAGGACAGAAGGTGATTCTGTACTTTTATCCTGCTGCCAGTACACCCGGGTGCACTACCCAGGCTTGCGACTTCAGAGACAACATGGTCTCATTGCAATCGGCCGGATACGTGGTGCTCGGTGTCTCCAAAGACAAGCTTCCTGCTCTTCAGAAGTTTGCTGAGAACGAGAACCTGGGTTTCCCCTTACTCAGTGACGAGGACCTCTCCGTGCACAATGCCTATGGCGCATACGGAGAGAAGTCGATGTACGGCAAAAAGGTGATGGGAGTTATTCGCTCAACGTTCGTTATTGATGAAAAGAGTGCGCTGGCGCACGCTCTATACAACGTGAAGGCAACTGGCCACGTGGAGATGCTGAGGAAGAAGTTAGGTCTCGACAGCTAAATCGGTGGGCCCCGTGGGGCTCGAACCCACGACCCACGGATTAAAAGTCCGTTGCTCTGCCAACTGAGCTAGAGGCCCGCGCTTAGTTTAGGGGAAGACGACCAGACCCCTCTCCAATGCCTGTGAGGTCAAAACTGTAATAAAGTGTCATCGTTTGCTCCTACCTTGAGACGAGACCTGAGGTTATGAAGAATCCTGTTCGCGGAGTCCTTGTTTGTGCCGGAATTTTTTCGTTGATTGTGGCTGGCTGTGCAGTGCAGGAAGAGCCGGTGATTGAGGAAGAGGTTCTGATTGTCGAGGAGGAAGCTGTCGTCGACGAGGTATTCCGCCATCCTCTCACTGGAGTCGAAATCAGTTCCGCAGAGGTCGAGGGCCCTAGTGTCGCGGTAAAGATTGACAACACGTCGTCCGGGCGGCCCCAAGTTGGTATCGCTGCCGCGGACTTGGTTTTTGAAGAACTCGTTGAGGGTGGAGTTACCCGCTATCTTGCGGTATTTCACACCGCGATTCCGGACGAGGTGGGACCCGTGCGGTCAGGGCGTCCGCAAGATGCGGACCTTGTCGGACCGATTGGCGGAATATTTGTCTTTTCCGGCGTGGGCAACGCCAACGTACGCGAAATCATTAAAGGTGCCGGTGTTGTCACCGTCGAGCACGACACATCCTCAGGCACACCCGAGGGTGAGTACTTTTTCCGTAGCTCCAGAAAACCTGCGCCGTGGAATCTTCACATCGAAGCGAAGGAAATCGTCGAGCTGAACTCGAACGTCGTGGCCCCGAACCAGCAGTTTGAGTACAAATCTGATGTGGCAGAGTCCTCGGCGGTCACGTCGGGACAGGGTGTGGAAACACTTACGGCGGTCTTCAGCTCAGGAGTTGACTCGCGGTGGGTGTGGGATGAATCTATGGGACTTTTTCTGAAGTTCCTGAGTAACGGTAATCCAGATGTGGATGCCGATGGTACCCAGATTTCTGCGACCAATGTGATTGTCATGTCACCAAACTACGTCGACGTGGAAGGGCTGCCGACCGCCCAAGTCGCTGGATTCTCAGATCGTGCCTTTGTGGCGACAGGTGGATATTTGGTTGAGGGTCGATTTGATGCGCCTGCCAGTGGGAAGCCCATCACGCTGACGCATTCCGATGGAGAGCCGGTCTTCTTGGCTCCAGGTAAAACTTATGTCTTGCTTCCTCCCGGCGAGGCATCCACTGCTGGCGGGGTTAAGCCGGGCCAGTTGCAATATGAACAAGATGGTGAGCTAATCGTTCGGAATATCTAGACCTCGTCTTGCCGTGTGATCTAGTTTCCTCTCCCTCATGGCGAGAAACAGAGGGAATGTAAAGGCGAAGGCCGTTACTCCCGATAGGGCAATGTAAAGCCAGACTCGCTTTATACCGAGCCTGCGGGCCTCAAAAATCATGAATGCCGATCCCGCAGCGGCGACAATAAGAAGGTCCAGCGAGAGGACCCAGTCCACTGCTGACCCAAACCACGCATCGATGTAGTTTTGGCCATTGATAGTGGCAATTCCGTTGAAAACGCATGCTGTGATGAGCCCAACGCCAGAGAGGATGAGAAAGAAGATGAATCTGGCGTTGTGGTTGATTTGTGTCATGCCCCGAGGCTAGCCCCCGAGACTGAGGGCTGGTGACAAACCTGGTGGTCTAGCGTGGTGGAAGAATGAGCAGAGATTTCTCCCGACCAGTGCGCATGAGTGCGAGCCGCATGGAAGCGGTGGCCACTGATCCAGCTGACCTTGTCAAAGACCCAGCTGATGTGTCAGCTATCGCTCATGCCACCGCTCTCGCTCTTCTCTCCAGGGGTAAAGCAACAGAGGACACTCGTGTCAGAGAGGCTCTCGTTCGATTTTCCGATGAGCACGGTCTCGATACCTTGGCAGAGCTCTGGTCCCAAGCCCATCCGTTGAGCTTTCCCGGGGCGTTGTGGCGTTTGTATCTGGTGAGGGCCGTGATCCAGCACAATCCAGGTGACACTGCTGACCTTTTCCAGCGAGGAGTTGAAAATCTTCCGACTATCGATCCCATTGTTGCCGGAGCACCAGACCCACTCACCGCAGCGGGGTTTTCCCAAGTGCTAGACGACATCCTGCGTGGCGCTTTTGAGGGAGATCTTGCCCATGCGTTGGAGAGGGCAGCCGCGATTGCCAGCGCGGTGTCGGCGGGCGCTATCTCACTCGCTCTCGCCGATGTGGGGGAAGCTTCCTATCTCACCTCTCGCTCACTTAGGTGGAGTGTTGTTGCCGAAGAACTGGAGAAGTGTGCTGCCCGTGCACGGAAAGGGACCCTCGGCTAACCGAGCTTCGAGTCTGACTCGCTCGATACACTGGGTATGCCGGGCCGCAGTAACCCCGGGCTCCATCACTAGCCGCTTCGAGCGGCCTCGCGCCGAGAGGCGTTCTGCGGTCCGGCTCTTTAGGTCTTGGGAGGTTCGTGGGTCTCTACGGCGACGATTTGGGGGCTCTCTGTCTCCCTCGAGAAGTGGATGACGCTAAAGCTTCCGACCGAGAGATTCGCCGCCTTCTGGAGCGCCGAGTTCGAGCCACCGTGGCCTGTCTCTGCTGCCGCCATGACGAGTTGGGGCAGCACTGGTCCGTGTGAACACATAACTGTCGGCATCCCCTTGGATACCCGCTTTGCCACAGCGTTGCGAGCCTTCTTTCCAGTGGACTCGTAGGCGTCTTGACTGATGCTCCGAGATGTCTTCATGGGCATTTCGTTTAATTCGAGGAGCGGCTGAATAGTGGCAAGGCACCTGGCCGCTGGGCTCGACACAACGAGCTCTGGCGCAAAGGCCAGAACGCCTCCTGCGACGTTCTTTGCTTGAGTGA
>CAZPBS010000054.1:0-6466 GCA_964584925.1 uncultured Microbacteriaceae bacterium | reverse complement strand
GTGGAGTAATGAGCTCGACACGAGCTGCCGGCCGGCACATACAATCCCCGGAATTCTCGCTACAACGACTCATGATCCCAACCAGCAGGGAGGGCAGGGCTAAACACCCACAAGATTTCGGCCGGGGCTTGCTCAGAGTCGTTGGAAAAACTATGAGCTTCACTGGGTGAAAACGTCATGGCGTCTCCAGTGTGAAGTACTTCGTCTCGGGTCCCCACTGTGAGACGCACCCTTCCTGAAATCACATAGGCAAACTCCACTTCGCTTGGCAGCGAATAGAGCTCTTGACCTGAACCTCCGCCCGGTTCGATAGTCGAGTGAATTACTTGCAGCCGTCTTTCCCGGGTGGAGGTCAGCAGCGACTCAGCCAAACCTGCCCCACCAAAGTTGATGGGCTCTCGCTCGTGAAATCTGATCAGGTCATGGCCTGCCCGGGGATCGAACAAATCGCCAATGGAAAGCCCCAAAACACTGCATATGCGCAGCAATACCGCCACAGAAGGCGTGGCCTGATTGCGCTCAACCTTAGAAATGTAGCCCTTAGTGAGCTGAGCACCTTCGGCGACCTCATCGAGGGTCAACATTCGTGCTTCCCGAGTAGAGCGCAACCGCTCTCCCAGGCCCGAGAGAGACTGGTCAAATTCGGCGGGTAAGACGTCGGTCACGAGGTGACCTCCGCCGAGAGGTGTTCGTGGACGGCGAGCCAGGTCTCGCCCACTCGCTCGAACACAATGGTTTCGCGCTCCCACACCGTGTCGGTGACGCCCTCCATTTCGATGGCAGTTTCGACCCGGTGGCGAAAAATGGCTGCGTTCTCACCAATCATCTGAACCACCCCACCGTGGGAGCGACACGAGTGCACCCGAAACCCCAGGGTGTCTTCCCATTGCGCCCACAGCTGCTCCCATTGCGCTCGGGAGGTTAGGACCTCCGGGTGGGTATAGAAAATAAAGCTGGCGTCCTCAGAGAAGAACGAGAAATAACGCTGTGGGTCGTGGGCACCGAATGCCTGAACCAGCTTGTGGGCGACTCGCTCGATTTCTTGTTCTCTTGGACTCATCAGTGGCCCCTTTCTGCCCAGTAGGTTGGTGGGACGTAACCGTTTTTCTTCCAAGGAGTGGCTCCATGAAGATTTTGCGCTCTGTCGATTTGAGCCACCCGATTCACTCCGAGATGCCTGTGTATCCGGGTGACCCCACGGTATCGATTAGCCCGGCAGCGACGATTAATCACGACGGTTTCAACGTCTTGCACGTCCAGATGGGCTCCCAGTCGGGCACCCACATCGACGCTCCCCTGCATTTCATCGACGGCGGAGCGACCATCGACTCGTACCCCGTGGAGACGTTTGTCGGCCCAGCCTTCATCGCTCATGCTGCGGACGTGGGTGATAACGGAGTGATTGGTGCCGACGCTATTCCGGACCCTGGTAAACCGGGAGCCCTGTTGATGATTCGAACGGATTGGTCGCAGTACTGGGGTGGCGAGCGCTACTTCTCTCACCCGTACCTCTCTCCCGAAGCAGCCCAGCGGATTGTTGACTGCGGCTATAAAGCCATCGGTATCGATGCGCTCTCGGTGGATCAAACGGACGGCAGCACAGGAGATTTCACCGCCCACATGATTCTGTTGGAGGCGGGCATTCCGATTTGCGAGAATCTCACCGGTGTTGCCCGAGTGGATTGGCCCACTCCGTGGCTGTCGCTGGTGCCGATACGCCTCGAGGGAGCGGATGGTGCCCCGATCCGCGCATTCGCCCTCGAACTCGACCATCCTTAGGCTTTTCTGCCCGCCGCCATTGCTGAAATCAGTTCGTAGGTGACGTGGGCGGCCGCGATGCCAGTGATTTGGGCATGGTCGTAGGCCGGGGCCACTTCGACCACATCCGCCGAGATGAGGTTCATCGAACCAAAAATCCTCATCATTTCCAGCAGTTCCCTGCTGGTAAGCCCGCCGGCTTCTGGTGTGCCCGTCCCGGGGGCATGCCCGGGGTCCAGCACGTCAATGTCCACGGAGACGTAAGTCGGGCGGTCGCCTACGCGCTTCTTGATGGCCTGTAGCGCGTAGTCGAGGCCATTGAGTTCCACGTCGCGACATGAGACCACGTGAAAACCGAGACGCTCGTCGTCGGAGAGGTCTCCGGCGGAGTAGAGCGGACCACGAATTCCCACGTGCATCGACGCCGTCATGTCAATCAAGCCCTCTTCGGAGGCCCTGCGGAATGGGGTGCCATGCGTGGTCTCGACGCCGAAATAGGTGTCCCAGGTGTCCAAGTGAGCATCGAAGTGGACCACAGCGATGGGGCCATGAATAGCGTGGAGCGCGCGCAGTAGCGGCAGCGCAATCGTGTGATCGCCACCGATTGTCATGAGCTTGGCCCCGGTCGCGAGCAACTTCGCCGCCTCGGCCTCGATAGTGTCGACCGCCTCCGAAATGATGAACGGATTCACGGCAATATCACCGGCGTCAGCGACTTGTTGCTCGGCGAAGGGACTCACGTCCGTGGCGGGGTTGTAGGGGCGAAGGAGTCGCGACGATTCGCGAACGTGGCTGGGGCCGAATCGTGCTCCTGGACGGTAGCTGACGCCGGAATCGAAGGGGATCCCCACAATGGCCACGTCAGCTTTTCCCACCTCTTCCAGGCGCGGAAGGCGGGCAAATGTGGCGATTCCCGCATAGCGAGGGACCTTGCTGGCATCAATGGGGCCAATGGGTTCTGTCATGACGGGTCTCCCTTCACCAGTTTTGCCATGTGCGCGTCAACTCCGAGCACAATCGAATCTCCTTGTCGCACATTCGAGCTTTGTGGCAGAGAAACGAGCAACTCATGCTCACCTCTCCTCACGATAAGGCGGTGTTTTTGGCCCAGGAAGTGCGCCTCCATTACTTCCCACTCACCAAGATTGCCCGCGCCCGATGACCCTTCAACCAGGTGCTCGGGGCGAATCGACAGAGTCACTGGGGTGCCGGCAATGGAACTCCCGGGTAAAGCCACCACACCCCAGGGCGTGTCGGCGCTGGTCCCATCGGAGCGGACGGTGCCCGAGACGACATTGGAGTCCCCCATAAATTTTGCGCTGAACGCGGTCGCAGGGTCGAGATAGAGACGTTCGGGCGACCCCATGTCCTCGATTCGACCATCGCGAAGCACGACGATGTTGTCAGCCAATGACATGGCCTCTTCCTGATCGTGGGTGACGTGAACGAAAGTGGTTCCAACACTGCGGTGAATTCGGGTGAGCTCGTCTTGCATTTGCCGCCGAAGCTTCAGATCGAGCGCACCGAGAGGCTCGTCGAGCAGCAAAACCCGCGGCTCGACAATCAGCGCCCGCGCAAGCGCGATACGCTGGCGCTGGCCTCCCGACAGCTCGGCGATGTGGCGATTAGCCGTGTGACCCAGGCCCACCATCTCGAGGACTTCGCGGACTCTTTCAACACGAGCCTTCTTCCCCACCTTCTTCATTTCCAGGCCGAATCCGACGTTCTGTCCCACCGTCATATGCGGGAATAGCGCGTAATCCTGGAACACCGTGGTTGTCGGACGTTGAGAAGGGGTAAGGGTGGTGACGTCTTGACCATCGACTTCGATATGACCCGATGAGGGTTCGGCAAAGCCGCCCAAGATCGCGAGCAGTGTCGTCTTGCCGCTTCCGGAGGGACCCAGGATGACGGTGTAGCTTCCCGCTTCGACTGTGAGGGAGACACCGTCGAGCGCCCGGTGGTCGGGATACTGCTTGACCACGTCGACGACATTAAGTTCTGCACCGTTCATATACGCCTACTCCTTTGGGAAACAGCACGGTTGAGCACATAGGCCAGCGTGAGTGCGACAAGTGAAATAGCGAAGACGAGCGTGCCCGCCGCATTGGTCTTTGCGTCAAGGCCTGTTCGCAATTGCGACCAAATCTCAATCGGAAGGGTCACGTCAAAGTCGGCGAGGAAGAAGGCAATTATGAATTCGTCCCAGGAGAGAGTAAACGACAACAAGAAGGCCGCCATGATGCCGGGGAGCAAGACTGGAATGGCAACTCTGGTGATAACAGTCCACTCTCCCGCACCAAGGTCTCGGGCCGCTTTCTCCAAATTCTCGTCTTCATCCCTCATCTGCGAGAGAACAATCGCGAAGGCGAGCGGCAAGTTGATGATGATGTGGCCCAGTGTCACCAACACAAGTGAGCGACCCAGAGCCAATTCATTTGCCGTCACCGAGAGGCCGAACCCAATCACGAGGTAAGACACCCCCAAGGGGGTCATCACGATTGCTCTGATTGCACGTGCTCCGCGGGGCCGATAACGGGCGAGCCCGTATGCGGCAAGAAAACCGAGAGCCGTGGAGAAGAATCCGGACACGACCCCGACAACAAGTGAATTACGAAGGGCTTCAATCATCCGGCTATCGGCAAATAGTGCTTCGTACCAGCGCAACGAAGGACCCGTAAACGGTGGCACTGGGAGATTTGTGGCTTGGAATGAAAAGACGACCAGTGACACCACCGGCATCAAAATGAAGCCGAAAATCAGCAGTACGTATACCCACGAGAGGCCGCTTCTCACAAGCTTCATCTCTTGCGCTCCAAGGTGAGGTTTTTTGCCGACACGGCATACACCGCGGCAACAATGATGAGAAGGACGAGGGCCATCGCAGCAGCCAACGGGAAGTCGCCCATCCGCGACACCTGCAGCATTAATAACTGCGGGAGGACAAGCTCATTACCACCGCCGACAATCTGCGGTGTGATGTAGTCGCCGATTGCGAGAACAAAGGTGAGGAAGGCGCCGACAACTACGCCGGGAATGCTCAGTGGAAGAGTAATTCTCAAGAAGACGCTGAGTGGTGATGCGCCGAGGTCTCGGGCTGCCAGCCCCAGATTCCGGGGAATCTGACGCAAGCTCGCGTAAATCGTCAGGGTTGAGACCATGACAAAGAAATGAACAAAGGCGAGGACCGTGGCAAACCGCGTGTTCGCCATGGTGAAGGGTTCGGCGATGATTCCCCAGGACACCAATGTCTGGTTAATCACCCCGTTTTTTGCCAACACCAGAAGCCAAGAGTAAGAGCGGACCACATATGACGTCCAAAAAGGAACCACGGTGAGAAGTAGAACCAGGGCCTGCCATTTTTGGGGAACTTTATAGGCGACGATGTAGGCGAATGGATAGGCGATGAGGGTTGAAAATATGACGGTGAGCGCCACCACTTCAATGGAATTCCATAGAGCCTGGTGAATCGTCGAATCAGTCGCCAAACGAATGTAGTTATCAAAGCTCAGCGTTCGATCGGTGAGGCCACCGCTTCGGCGATAGAGGCTCGTGAGCACCACCATCACCATCGGCGCGGCGAAAAGTGCAAGCGTCACCAACAGGGCTGGGCCCACGAGGACCCAGCCCTGCCAGCGACGCTGGTGTTCCACTATCCGACGACGACCCTCGTCCAGACGTCGAGCATCGCTGCGTCGAGGTCTGCATCTGGGATGTAGTACGGGTAGGAGTTGGCGATGAAGTCGGACTGCTCATCCCAACGCAGAATGTCCTTCTGCTCGTCGGTGAGAGTCGCGTTCTTGTTCGCTGGCATGCCCCAGTAGCAAGAGGAGGTCGCCAAAGCGGCCTGACCTTCTGGGCTCACGATGTACTGCACGAACTTGGTCGCGAGTTCCTGCTTCTCAGAGTCAGCCAATACGCCGATGGCCTGCTGCCAGCGGATACCGCCCTGGTTGGGAAGGATCCAGTCGAGGTCGGGATTTTCGGCATTCAGCACACTGGTAGAGAACTCTCCACCACCCACGATGACTTCGACCTCGCCGGTGGCGAGGGCAGTCTGAGTTGACACAACGTCACCAACCTGGGCTGATTGAGCCTTCAGCTCGACCAGGCGCGCCTCGATAGCAGGCAGGTCGTCGACGGTGATGTTCTGGGGTTCGATACCCAGTTCAAGGCCCACGAACTCCATCACGGGGATGTAATAGTCGTAGATCGCGATCTTGCCCGCGAGCTCGGGATCCCACAGGAAGCTCAAGTCGCGCATTTTCTCGGCGTCCACGTTGGCGCCGTTGAAGGCCACCGTGTTGTACCCGAACTTCTCAGGAACTGCGTAGAGAGTGCCATCGAGCTCGTGAATCTCAGGAAGCTGAACCTCGCTAAAGAACTGGTCAAAGTCGAAGTCATCCTTGCTCAGAGGAGCGAGGATGCCCGCTTCCGCTACGCGGGGGACGTCGACCGAGTCGACCACGAAGACATCCCAGTCTCCGGGCTGTGACTGCTCGAGGATTCCCAGTGCAACACCGGTCCCCTCGTAGTCGCGCACGTTGACCGTGACGTTGTTGGCTTCCTCGAAGGGGGCGAGGAGTTCGGGGTCGGTGTGGTCACACCACACCAGAGCGTTGAGCTCTTGAGGAGCGTCACTACTAGCTCCGCCGCTCGATGTCGCCGATCCACCGGAACCTCCCGCACAGGATGCGAGAAGGAACGC
>CAZPBS010000053.1:0-6486 GCA_964584925.1 uncultured Microbacteriaceae bacterium | reverse complement strand
TCCCGTATCAGCCCGTCAGACCTCACGTTCCGTTCTACCGTTTTGTTTCCTATCCGGACATCCTTGATCTTCGGAAGGCTGGATACGACGTGGACCGGTTTGTACCACTGTTTGACCTACTCGAAGACGTCAAATATCGGCAGGCGTTACAGCTCTCGGAAATGCTTCATTACCCAAATCCAAAGTCCCCTTGGAACCCAAGAAGGGCGAGAGAAATTGAGCTGGATGTGCGTAGCCAGCTTCACGAACATGGTGTGGGTGAGATTCCAGTAATCATCCGAAGATTCTTGTCAAAGGCATTTCCAGGTGACTCGGTAAGTCAGCTAAGTATGGATCTTATTCAGCTGTTTTCATGGGGGACCACGTCCCTTTTGGCGAATGACCTAGCGTGGCGAAGCCCCAACTTAGGCTGGCAGGGTGGCTATCTTAGGTTTCCTTTAGAGGTGATACTGGGAGATCTAGGTGCCTAAACACGCTCTTTCTCTCGTAGCCAGAAGGAGAGCGGCGACTGCGCTTGTACTGGCATTGGTTTCCATGCTCAGCTTCGCAGGTGTAGTCGAGAGTAGAAATGCGTGGGCAAGCGGAATCTGCCTAGATGGATTCACGAGTTCAACGGTCGGCGGGCTCCCATATTGCGAAAGGACTTTTACTAATACTTCCGGGACGACAATCACTGTGCCCGACGGCGTGACAGAGGTAAATGTAGTCCTTCAAGGCGGTGCCGGTGGCAAGGGTGGGGATAACGGCACGCTCGGCGGTGATGGAGGTGTTCCCGACAGTCTTCAAGGAACCATGAGTGTCTCTGGTGGAGTAGAAATCTCGATTTATCCAGGAGGAGCGGGATCAAACGGAAACACTGGTGCCCTCATGCCTGGCGGTCGTGGTGGTATCTCGAGTGTTGGCTTGCAAGGGGGCGATGGGGGAGATTCAGGGGGCCGGGGCTCCTCAGGGTCAGGCGGTGGTGGTGGGGCCGGTTCACTACTCCGAGTCGATTCGGTTGACCTCGCAATTGCCGCTGGCGGTGGAGGCGGTGGAGGCGGCGGAAACACAGCTAACGGCCTCGGGGAACCTGGAGTGTCCGGAGTCACGATAAGCGGGTCTCTGGGGGAGGCCGGTGAAGACGTCGGAGGCTTGGATGGTGGCGGTGGAGGCGGCGGCGGAGGCGGCATTCATGGTGGCGCCGGGGGTCTGGCAAATGACCAAGGAGCTGCTGCAGATGGCTATGTCTACGACTCCGGTGGTGACGGAGGAAATAAGGGGCAGTCTCTTGTGCCAGCCGGGTTTTCCATCGATACAGGCTCTGGGGCTGGCTTTGCCACGTTGGGTTACGTCCCGATCAACCGAATATTGAATGTCCAGTTGACTTCTCCAGGTGTTTCACCATCGAGCACAACGGCCTTCGAGTTCACAGTGACGTTTTCCGATGTTGTTACAGGCTTTAGCGCTGCGAATGTGAGCCTCGGTGGAAGCTCGGGAACATCAGGCTCTTGGACAAAATCCGTTACCGGCTCAGGCAACACATGGGTGGTATCGGTTTCAAATTCCGATGCTGTTTCTGGAGACTTGAATATCACCCTTACAACTACCTCCCTAACCGATTCCGATGGCCGAGCTCTTGTCTCGACATCGACGACTTCTCCCACGGTGGTGATTGACAGGACTGCCCCAACCTTTGCAAGCATTGATTTCACCCCAGACAGCTCCAATGCGGGGAAGATATTTGTGACCGCTACTTTCAGCGAGACGGTTACGATATCTGACCCAGGCGCAGTTGCTATAACCGGCACTTCCGGCACCTGGACAATCGAATCTCAAGCTGCAAATGGCAACACAGTTGTTATTGGCGTCTCAAGTTCAGGGCTTGTCGCAGGAACTATTGAAGTGTCCTTCCCTGTCGGATTTGTAAGCGATTCGGTGGGCAACTCCCTCGAGACTTCAGAGACAGCCTCCGCCACAATCTCATTGGATTCGGCAAGTGTCACAACCTTTTCACCAAGTGCTGCGATTTCAAGGCAGGCAGATATCGAATTCTCAATTGGCTTTGATCAGAGTGTGTTCGGACTCACCGGCTCAGATTTTGCTTACTCTTCCTCGGAAGTGACCTGTGCAGGAGAACCAATAGTTACTGGTTCTGGAGCAAACTACAACGTGACCACCCAGGGCTGTTCAGGTGACGGCGACTTGTTCCTAAAACTGAAGCCAGAAAGCGCAATCAACCTCGCGGGTGTCAGTGGAGTGAGCGCGACAGCGAGCTCAACAGTCGTGACACGGGACTCGACCTCTCCGAGCGTAACCTCACTGGTCAGCACAGTTTCAGGGACGACTGTTGCCTACACAATTGGTTTCGATTCGGAAATCAACGGGTTTGCTGCCGAAGACATTTCCATCGCCACAGACGACACAGGGTCAACCAACGGGTGGAGTATCACCGAGCCGTCTCAGATTGAAGGATCAAACTCATACTCCTTCACAATTTCAAATGCATCGGCTCAAAATGGAGAGCATCACCTTGTCTTAGCCATCGCTGGAATCACTGACCTAGCCGGAAATCCAATTTCATCCAGTGAAATCTCAATATCTGGCCTGGATCCAAGCAGTTTCACTTTGAGCCGATTGGGATCACTCTCGCTAGGCACGCTCGGAACATACATAGGAAAGCCTGTTGCTGTTGCGCCAAACCTCACATATACGGACTATGGCGTTGGTCTCGTAGGCGCAAAGGTCACGCTGATGAATCCGCAATCTGGGGATGTTCTCCAACTTGTCGGATCCCATAGCGACATCTCTGCTGCCTGGTCGTCACCGAATTTGACACTCACATACTCAGGCACGAAGCCGACTGTCGATGAATGGCAGGCTGCGCTCAGATCCGTGCAGATCTCGTCTTCGAGCGCGGTTGATATTCAGCGCGAGGTCGAATTCCACCTAAGGCCGACGACGGGATACCTTTATGACACCGAGCACTTTTATACCTATACCGCGGACTCGTGGATGAGCCACGCCGCTGCTGTGTCTGACGCCGCTGGATTCACCCTTTACGGCCTGACTGGTTATCTCGTGACAATTGAAAACTCGACAGAATGGGAGCACGTAAAAACTGTCGCAAGCGGACGAACGAGTTGGTTGGCAACGGCGTTTTTAAGCGGGAATTGGCAGCATGTGGCCGGGCCAGAGGCCGGCAGTGTCGCAACTTATCTCAACAACGCTGCTCAGACTAGAGGTACTTCACCTTGGAACGCTGGAGAGCCGAACAACTCTTCAAATTTTGCATCCCTTATGCAGAGCGGACGTTTGGATGACCTGAGAAACACAAACGATGTGGCTGAACCTCTTTACGCTATTGCTGGAGTCCTAGCAGAATATGGCGCGGATAGAGTGGGCGATGAGGGCCTAGCTCTCAAGGCCTCCGGCTTGACTGAACTGCCAGCGCGGACGAACTCGACGGCGGGCAGCACCCCCAGATCGTTTACGCTTACAGCCCCAACTTCCGGGGTCTCAGCTCTTGGCGACCAAACCAAAGCAGCCCTAATTGACGCCAGAATACTGGCACCACCTGCTGGCCTCACCAAATATCAGGTTTCAGCGGACGTCTCCGCTCTATCAAATTCTGAGACTATCTCGCTGGTGGAGCAGGTGAGCATAACCGCGGGCCAAAGCGTGGAGGCGTCCATGACTGTTTCGAACGACACTTCCTTGGAAAGTGAAGCAATTGGCTTTTTGAGAGTCGGGTCGAACTGGTACCCATTGGGGAGAGCTGGGTTCGCATCTAACCTCATTGAGATGGCGGAGATGGCATTTGCAAACGAAGGCAATTACACAATCCGAATCTCGACAATTGATAAGGACACCCCCGACCCCGTCCCCAATTTCTCAAGCTTTGCGCTGAAATGGAACCCATGGTCATTTGGATGGCTAGCATCATCTGGAATCTCGGAGGCAGACACAAGCCCTGGTAACCAAGTTCTGACGATCAACATTATTGTTTCTTCAGGCACGGGATTAACTTTTGTAGACCCCAATGCACCCGCTCCGGAACCAACCCCTGAACCAGAACCAACCCCTGAACCAGAACCAACCCCAGAACCAACCCCTGAACCAGAACCAACCCCAGAACCAACCCCAGAACCAACCCCTGAACCAGAACCAACCCCAGAACCAGAACCAACCCCTGAACCAGAACCACAACCCGAGGCAGTCGAATCGGTTGTGGCAGAGCCATCGCGCCCACAGTTCGTTGATAACCCCGCAGCAGCTGTCGCAGCCTTTGCGGCTGAGGCAGCTTCTCTAATTGCAGATCTGGTGAGCATAGAAGTCGCACCACTCGGTGAACCAATTGCGAACGCTGCGATTGGAGCGTCCGGTGATGATTCTGTAATTGTTGAGTTTGATCCGATGGGATCACCCGAGGCGATCGGCGCCTCCAATAAATTGATTGCCGCTACTGGCGCAATCGTCGGAGTCGCAGCTGCAGCAGGTGCCGCCGCCGCTGCTGGCGCGGCCGCCGCGGCCGCAGGGGCTGCAGGGGCTGCAGGGGCTGCTAGTGCAGCAGGAGCTGCCGGCAGTGCAGGAGCTGCCGGTTCAGCGGGCGCAGCAGGCGGAGCCTCGGGTTCTGGGCCTGCTGGCGGAGCAGAAATGAACGAAGATGCTCTGGATGCTCTTGCGGTTGCGGACTATGAGGTCGATGCTTTCCAGGGAGTAGAACCACGTTGGGGGGACAAGCTTGCCTTCTTCGCGTTTCCCATAATTGGACTTCTAGATAATCCAACACGGCGCTGGACTCGAGCAGTGGCAAGGATATCACCGTTTATTTCAAAGCTGTTGAATGACGGTGTCTACTTCCGGGCAGTCTTTGGGTCACTCTGGGTTCTGCCCAGCCTGTTAGGTGTCTCACTGGCGATTGCCTCACTCGGCCTCAATGAAGGGGAGTTGATTCATCCCCCTGTCATCTTGTTCTTGGCCATCACTGTTCTTGGAATATTTGATGCGTTTGCTGGCTCGCTCGCCGTCGCAGTTTTTCTTTTTGGCTCGCTTCCACTTATCGACTTTTCAAAAATCACTGATCTGCGAATGCTCGCAGGAATCATTGTTGCCGGTTTCGGACCTATAGTTCTGGCGAGGTCAATTCGTAACTTCCGCCGACGGGCTCCGGTCGACTTTGAGGGGTGGAGCGCGCGTCTAGGTGACGTCTTGTTCGCCTCTCTTATGGGCGGTTGGGTAGCAGGTCTGATCGTTCGGGCGTTGCCGGCACTGACTGGGTTGACTCTCCCTGCCGCCAACTACGTCGCTACTTTCCAAACCGTAGCTACAGCGGCGATAGCGGTGAGAATTCTCTTCGAAGAATTTGCTGCTCGTTACTACCCTCAGCGAATGGACAGGCTAGCTCCGGACACCCTTCCTGAACCACCGGCGGCCCAAAAAGTGGTGGTACAGATTCTCCGGTACATCTTTTATGTCTTCATTGCGAGTGCCTTCATGGGATTTGGGCCTGTTGTCTGGTTAGCTTCAGCGCTGTTTATGCTTCCAACTCTGCTTGGCCTTGTCGCCCACAAACTCCCCAAGAGCCGACTGATTTGGCAGATTTTGCCAGTTGGTTTGCCTGGTCTGGCCATGATTCTTGGCCTGGAGATTCTCCTAGAAACCTCTCTTGGGAACTTGCTGGGAGACCACCCAGACTTTTCCGTAATCTTCGTGCTGTCTCTTCTAACCATGATTCTCATCGTCTCGGTTGTAGGACTTATCGGGCGTGAAGGCAACCCCGGTGAGACTCGTTGGATTGAGCATCCAGGCTTTAGATGGCTTTACAGGCTAGGTTCTGCTGCTACTTTGCTTTTACTGATTCAGTTCACCAGCATGCTCTAGGAGAAAGTTTGGACAACCTTAGAAAACACCTTGGTCAGCTATTCGAGAGAGCCGAGTACCTTTACATGGTCCTCGGGTTTGGATACTTGGGCATTTATAGCGTCCAAGTCTTGGCGGAGCCTCCAGCAGAAATATACGCCGGACTCGAGATTGCCGCTGACGCGATCTATTGGCTGTTTGCCATTGACGTTTTCCTGAGGCTTATCCACTTGGGTAAGGACCTCTTCACCTGGGCCGGAGCAATTAGCTTCGTTCGGGAAAATTGGCTCGCTCTGCTAGCCCTGCTCCTGCCGGCTTTCCGAGCACTCCGGGTTCTGCGTGTGGTCGTTGTGCTTAGGGGGCTGCAACCCTTCCTTAAAACAAGATCATCACGGGTTGGAACGATTGTCGGAGTTACGTTTCCGCTCATCCTCTATACGGCTGCGTTATCGGTTCTGGAGGCAGAGAGGTACGCCGAAGGCTCAAACATCTCGAACTTTTTTGACGCTATTTGGTGGGCGGTGGCCTCTGTTACCACCGTTGGCTATGGTGACAAATTCCCGGTCACCGCAGACGGCAGGCTGATTGCGACTTTCTTGATGGTTATTGGCATTGGGCTCTTCTCCGCCCTCACCGCGCTGTTAGCTG
>CAZPBS010000052.1:2548-6838 GCA_964584925.1 uncultured Microbacteriaceae bacterium | reverse complement strand
CAGCTTTCTTCTGCTAGGCCACCTCGTCTTGTGCTCCATTGCGTGGGTGCCGGAATATATCGACAGGCTTGGTGTCAGCTTCGCACAGTGGGGAGTCATTCTGGGACTCGCCCCGATTGGTGCACTCAGCGCCGTAATGACTGCTCCGTTCATGATCAATCGCTTTGGCACATCTCCCGTGATGAGGGTTACAGCGCTTCTTGCGACGGTGGCTCTTGTGCCTCTCGGATTTGTAACGAACGCCCCCCTGTGGACCGTACTCAATACGTTGTTTAACTTCTTAGCGGGCCTTACCGGTGTCGCAGTAAATACCCACGGAGTACTTCTTCAAAAAAAGGTCAGAGAGTCGATTCTCAGCGGACTACACGCTGGATGGAGCATCGGAGCTGTTGCTGCGGCCGCATCAGGAGGAATTGCGACACTCCTGACGTCACTCGAGATTTACCTCATTACGGTTGCGCTATTCACGTTGACCGGCTTTCTCATCATCCACCGATTCCTGCTCAAACCACACGAAGATGGACATCGTGAAGAGGGTTCTACAAGTGCCCGTCGACCTCTACGTGCACTACCTCCTCGGATTTGGCTCCTCGCGTTTGGGCTGCTTTGCGCTGTCACACCGGAGCTCGCTGTATTTGAATGGTCTGCCGTCTTGTCGCGGTCCGCAGGAGCAGACGTCGCCCTGCGCGCGCTACCTTTCGCGACCTTCATGGTGGGCATGATTGTGGGCAGGCTTTCCATCTCGACCTTGACAAGACGATTCGACGTTCACTCCATGTCGGTGGCCGGAGCCCTCGCGTCGGGCATCAGCATGGGGCTCGGCGTGGGTGGGGCATGGGTACTCTCACCGCTCTCGCCCTTATCAGCCATTCTCTGGCTCGCGGGATTTTGGTCCGTTGCCGGCATGGGTTTAGCCCCTGTGGGCCCGACCATGATTTCGACAGCTAGCTCGCTGCCGGGAATCATGACTACTCAAGCGATAGCAGTACTCAGTTTTGTTGCCCAAAGCATGTCGATTGTCGCAAAGGTCGTGATGGGAGCGATTGCGGAAGGGTCAACCGTCTTTCTGGCATTTTCTGTTCCCTTCGCGATGCTGCTCCTTGGCGCGATAATCGCGAACCGAACCTCAACCCGAGTCAGAGCTCGAGATATCCAGATGGTGCCGGCTGTGACGGGCCCGCTCCCCGTGGTGCTAAGCGAAGAGCTGAATGGAAAACCCTAACCGCTGAGATACGCGCCACCGTCGACAACCAACTGGGCTCCATTGACCCAGCGTGCGTCGTCTGAGAGCAGGAAGAGTATTGCTGATGCGATGTCATCCGGAGTTCCCACGGCCCCGCTTGAGATTCCATCCTCCAGTACCTTCTTCGCTGCAGAAGGAGACCCCGCGTAATCGCCGAGCCATCGGGAAAGCATGGGGGTGTCGACTCCTCCTGGCATTACGGTATTGACTCTGATGCCTTCGGCCTTCAGTTCGAGGGCGAGCGCCCGAGCCATATGGTTCAGTGCGGCTTTGCTCGAGTCGTAGACAAGATTGCTCGTGTTCACTCGCAATGCATTAGTACTGCTTACGACCACAATCGAACCCTGAGTTTCCCTGAGATAAGGCGCTGCTCCTTGGGCAATTAGAAGCGCCGACCTCACGTTGACCGACATCACGGAGTCCCACTCGGCGGCTGTCGTTTCGTCCCACGGTTTGTGCAACTCCACAGCAGCGTTCAGGACAACACCGGAAAGATTGCCTGCTTTCTTTTTTACCTCGTCAGGAAGCTCGCGGGCCTGATCAGGTTTGGAGAGATCCGCAACGACATAGGCGACCCGCTCGGACTGGAGCAGCTTGAGCACCGCATCTGGGAGTTCTGATGACGAGCGTCGACCATGCAAGACAACCCGCGCCCCCTCGTCATGGAGTCGTCGAGCCGTGGCAAGTCCAATACCGCTCGTCGATCCAGTAACGAGTATGGAATGTCGTGCAAAACGTGAACCCATTAATTCGTAATACTATAGGATATTGTCACCAAGAGGAGACCACAATGACGCGTCCCATCCCAAAACTGACAAACCTTTCTGCCTCAAACAGGGTTCCCGAGTGGGCCCACTCCCAACAGGAGCTCATCACCAACTTGACAGCTGCTGTTGAAGAATTCGTCGCGCGCTATGTCCGTGACGACGGGACCCTGATCTGGCGGGATTCCTGGCCTGGTATGGACGGATCAGATGACCCTTATGAAGGTTTCCAGTATTTTCCCTTGTTCTACGCCCTAACCGGCAACCAGCGCATCTACGAACTTGGCCGAAAAATCTGGGACGGAATCACTTGGCAATGGACCGAATACGGGCAGATTCATCGCGAATTTGATGGCTACTACGACTGGATGCACCACGGAGAAGCAAATCTCTACCACTATTTCTTCGGACTAACGAAGCCAAATTCGCTTCAGGATCGGACACGCGCGGTCCGGTTCGCGAAAATGTACAACGGCGAAGACCCCGACGCTCAAAACTATGACAGCGCACTGGGCATGATCCGGGCTCCTATGTCCGGCTCTCGAGGCCCACGGTTCGAAACTACCCACGAAGACTGGATTACCCACCGAGGTGTTCTGGACTCCTACCACGCGCCGTTTGAGGACATGACGACATCTCCTTTCGAACTCGGGACCTGCAACTGGTCAAATGACGAGGTTTATGAAGAGGTTGTTCGGCTCATGAATGAGCGAATGACCAAGGGTGATGTTCCCTTGAACATGAATGCATCCGGGCAGATGACACATGCCTTTATGTACACCGCTGATTCCTCGTTTACCACCTGGGTTGTCGATTATCTCAACCGATGGCGCCAACGTGCGATTGACAATGGAGGGATCATCCCTGACAACGTAGGGCTCACTGGCATAGTAGGTGAGTACCTAGAGGGAAAATGGTGGGGCGGCCACTACGGGTGGCGATGGCCCCATGGTCTGATCACCATCATCGAGCCGATTGTAAACATTGTCTCTAACGCAGTCCTCATGACGGGAGATGACTCCTATTTTGCCCTTGCGCGAGAGCAAATCGACACCAATTTTTCGATGGGTAAAGAGATCGACGGAGTGTGGCATACCCCAAACAAACATTTCGATTCCGGATGGACAGATTTCAGGCCGGCGAATCCCTACCATGCAATTCACCTGTGGTTCCGCTCCTTGAGCGACGACGACCAGGAGCGAGTAGAGCGGTGCAGAGGAGCCCTCGACTGGCAAAAAGTGTCAGTCGCCGAGAAGCCCTTTAGCGTGAAGCACTACAACACCAACACAATCCCCTGGTACGAGTTCATTACCGGGAATCTCCCTGACTACCCAGACCAAGTTCTCTCTGCGAACAAGCGACTACTGGACCAACAACTTGCCCGACTTCGCTCAGATCACGGAAATCCAAGAGTCTGGGACACGGTGGAACAGATCAATGACTTTCCCGATTCGCTGAGCATGCAGGTCGACGGATACGCCATACACGCCTGGCAGGAATTCAACCCGCTCTATTTCGAATCTCTTGTGCAACTCCAGTGGGGAGCTCCCATGCATATTTCTCATGGTGGGTTCCAGTTCGCAAGTGTTCGTTATTTCAACCCCGAAACCAAAAGCCCCGGTCTGCCAATGGGGGTCAGCGCGCTTGTTAGTCACGTCGACCAAACCGGGATGAGCCTCACTCTTGCAAATGTGGGGTCTGAGCTAACTCACGTCATACTCCAAGCCGGCGCCTTCGGAGAGCACACCTTTGTGTCCGCTTTTCAAAATCAGGGCCAAGAGATCTCTGTTGATGGACCGTGGTGTGAGATTGAGGTTCCGGGAGAATCCTCAGTATCCCTCGATCTGAAGATTTCCCGACACAGCCGGGTGCCGAGTTACGCAACTCCGTTTGAATCCTCGGAAGCCTGGGATCCCCTCATAAAACCGAGGATTACTGGCGACTAGGCACGGCGACCTGACGACCATGTCCGTAATCTGATTTTCGAGCTCGACCTACTGCGCGAACAAACTAGTTCTTGACCGCTCCTGCGAGAACCCCTCGAACAAGAAGACGCGAGGACAAAAGGAAGACAATCAGGATAGGTAGTGTGACAATAAGGCCAGCAAGCGCAATCTCGGGGCCTCTAATCGGAAGAGCATTAGCCCCCACTCCGGGGTTGAGGGCCGGTGTTTGTGAGAACAAAATCCCCATGCCCACCGGCAGGGTCAGCACCTCCCCAGAGTTCACCACCAGGTAGGGGAGGAAGAAATTCACCCAGTTTGCCTGGAAGCTGAAGAAGGC
>CAZPBS010000052.1:0-2448 GCA_964584925.1 uncultured Microbacteriaceae bacterium | reverse complement strand
GTGTCTACCCTCGATCTTTCTTCTTCTTTTTGATGTCAGCCTCGTCAAAGAAGTCAGTGCGATATATCACCCAAAGAGCCAGACCTACACACACGAGCAAAAGCATGAAAGACAACGCTGTCGCAGCACCTAGATTTGTCCCTCTGAACGCTAATTCGTAGCTCAATTGATTGAGAGCCCACGAATTTGCGACTCCGGGTGCAGACGGAATTGAACTCAAAAGGTAGGGCTCCACAAAAATTTGAAGGCCAGCGGCAAAGGTCAAAATCATCATGTACACGAGGTATTTGCGTATCAACGGCAATTTGATTCGGAGGGCCATCTGCCAGCTGTTTGCTCCGTCGATTGTGGCAGCCTCAAGAATGTCGTCGGGTATGGATTGAAGGGACCCGTACTGGATAACAATCCAGTTTCCGGCGCCCGTCGAAAATGCAATAAGGGCGAAAATCCAAACAAGGTTACCTTTGTTGAATACATCGGTTCCTTGAGTCCAACCAATCTGGGCAAGCGCATCCTTGATGGGGCTGAACGTCGGCTCCAACATGAAGTACCAGACCAGGACGGCCACCGAACCAGTAATGGTTGCTGGCACGAGGTAGAGCAATCGCAATGGCACCGTCCAACGAGCCCGGATGGAGTCGAGCAACAATGACATTCCTGCTACGACAAGGAGCATTGCAGGGAGATACAGGAGTAAGAAGCTCACGACGTTTACAACCGCGGGCAAAAACCTAAAGTCGGTCAGCGCAAAGAGATAATTCCCAAACCCCCACGAAGGACTGGTCCGAGAGGGCTGAAACGATGTGTAGAGCGCTAGCGCAAGTGGATAAATCGCCCACATCGAGAGAAGAACGAAATAGGGCAAGAACATCAAAATGCCGTGAATCTGACTATTTCTTTTTGATGCCGATTTCATACCCCAAACCTAACTTCTTCATTCCAGAAGGCTGTGTGGGTGCGGAGAGACCCCACACCCACACGCCGTCATATGGTTCCTACTCCGTTACGGTGTATCCGGCCGCAGGAGCGAGGTTCGTCAGTGCGTCGATGTAAGCACGCACTGATTCCTCGATACTCGAGCCACCGTTAATTCCACCATTCAGTAACCCAAACTGACCCTGCATGTCGTAGCGAACTGGCTTGTTGTCCTGACGGATCTTGCCAGCCTGCTCCACCATAGCTTCGGTCGGATCAGCTGCGTAATAGGAGTCGGCACCAAGGCGCTCTCTCCACTTTTCGAACGCGGGCTGGTAACCGGGGAATGTTACTTTGTCGGCCCGCATATCCGGGTCTGTGGCAAGGAACACCACAGCCTCAGCAGCGGTTTCGGGGAACTCCGAATACGCAGATGCAACCCAGATTCCACCGCCCCACTCTCCGGACCAGTTGGTCGACTCGCCAGCCCACGAGGGCATCGGAGCTGCTGTCATTCGACCCTCAGGAATTGCCCAAGAATCCGGCGGGCGAATCACAAACTCTCCCCACCACGAGGGTCCGATGTGCATTGCGACCTTCTGCTGTTGCGCAACATCGGCGATGAAGCCGGCATCAAACGCTGAGCGAGTGTCTAGCACACCGGCGTCAACGAGAGGCTGCACGAGCTCCCATACCCGGGAACAATTCGGACTATCAGCGTTGATTTGCACCGTTGCAGGATCGAGCACGTTCACCATCGGGCAACCGCTTGGCCACAGGTACCCGGCATAGAAGCCCTGGTCACCGATAGCACCAGCGGAGTATCCGGTTCCCACGAGCTCGAGAGCCGTAGCAGCGAATTCATCCATGGTGGTCGGAACTGTCAAGCCCAACTCGTCGAAAATAACGGTGTCGTACCAGAGAACAGTCTGTGCAAGGTCGTTCTTCAAGCAGTAGTACGAACCGTCAATCAGACACCAGTCATTAGACGTGTTGTATCCGTCAATGATGGCCTGGTCGACATAGTTACTCAGGTTGAGCGAGAAGCCGTTGGCGGCATCCTGGTAGATCGCAACGTTATTCGGCTGGTCAAACGTAACGTCGGGCCACCCCTGTCCGGTTTGGTTAGCTAGCTGGATCTTCGAAAGAATCTCCTCCTGGCCTACCACCTCACAGGTGACATCAACTTCACCGGCCACACTCTCGGTGTAGGCAAGACAAGCGGGTTCACGCACCGCGTCAACCCAAATCAGCAACGACTTGGGACCCTCCGCGTCCGCTACAACCTCACCGTCTGAACCACCGGCAGTGTCAGTACTTGCTCCTCCCCCCGCACAAGCGGAGAGCGCGAGGGCGCCTGCCATTGCAAGCGCACCGAGCCATTTTTTCTTCATACCAACTTCCCTCCAAGGTAGGTTTCGAAGCGAAGCTGGCAAAGCTTCTTCGCTTCAACTATCAACGACTATATACCAGGCAAAGCCGTTTCGTATAGGATACAGGGTATCGTTATTTTATTGTTTCCAAAGCCTCGTA
>CAZPBS010000051.1:0-7489 GCA_964584925.1 uncultured Microbacteriaceae bacterium | reverse complement strand
TTCGAACCCAGTATCGCCCACCATGCTGTGGTCTCGAGTGGGTAGCGGGGTAAGAGATATGCGAAACATCTTCCTCGCGCTCGGGTTTCTGGTGCTATTCGCGGGAGTTGTGGTGACCTACCCGTCGTATGCCGACAATGATCTCGTAGTCCTGGCTGTTGTGGCGACACTGTTGGTGGCCGGGTTGGTTGCCATTGTCCTGTCGGGGCATCGCTCCGGCGACGACCACTCAGAAGCTCCCTGAGGGGAGACGCATCAGCACTAGGGTTGAGGATGCATCGCTTGTTCTCGAGAAAGCTTGATTTACTGTGACGTCTGAGATCGCCTCTGGGGCACCACTTGTTGTGACACAGCAGACGGCTGGCGCTGAACTCTTCCCGCAGGCCGGGGTGGTGGCGGTTCGCGTTGATGGTGTCATCAAGGACCTCCACACGCTACTGGAGCCCGGACAGTCGGCTGAGCCCGTCATGATCGATTCCCCAGATGGGCTGGAAATCCTCCGCCACTCTGCCGCTCATGTCCTGGCTCAAGCAGTTCAAACGCTTAATCCCGAGGCGAAACTCGGGATCGGGCCACCTGTAGCGGATGGTTTCTACTACGACTTTGACGTTGCTGAACCCTTTTCTCCTGAACAGCTGAGCGCTCTCGAGAAAGAGATGCAGCGCATTGTGAAAAGCGGTCAGCGCTTTGTGCGTCGTGTGGTGAGCGCAGACGACGCCTTGGTCGAACTTGCCCGGGAGCCCTACAAATGCGAGTTGGTGGGGCTGAAAGACCAAGCTTCCTCCGGCGATCAAGGCGAAAGCGTAGAGGTGGGTGCCGGTGAGCTCACCATCTACGACAATGTCGATCCCAAGACCGGGGAAACGGTCTGGAAAGATCTCTGTCGGGGACCTCACGTTCCTTCCACGAGGATGCTGGGCAATGGGTGGAAGCTCACCAGATTGGCTGCAGCATATTGGCGGGGAAGTGAGAAAAACCCCCAGTTGCAGCGCATTTATGGCACCGCATGGGCGAGCAAAGAGGACCTTCGGTCACACCTGGAGCGCCTGGAAGAGGCTGCCAAGCGGGATCACCGCAAACTTGGTCAAGAACTCGATCTTTTCTCGTTCCCGGATGAGATCGGCTCTGGTTTAGCCGTGTTCCACCCTAAGGGTGGAGTCATCCGTCGCGAGATGGAGGACTACTCCAGGCGTCGCCACGAAGAGGCTGGGTATGAGTTTGTCTACACCCCGCACATCACCAAGTCAGAGCTTTTCGAGACCTCCGGTCATCTCTCTTGGTACAAAGACGGCATGTTCCCGCCGATGAAGATGGACGAGCAACGCAACGAGGCCGGAGAAATCACCAGGCAGGGCACCGACTACTACCTGAAGCCTATGAACTGCCCGTTCCACATCCTGATTTATCGCTCCAGGCAACGCTCTTATCGAGAGTTGCCCTTGAGGATGTTCGAGTTCGGTTCCGTGTATCGGTACGAAAAGAGCGGCGTTGTTCACGGGTTGACGAGGGTTCGAGGACTCACCATGGACGACGCTCACATCTTCGTGACAGAAGAGTCTCTCGAAGAGGAGCTTGCAAACCTCCTCGACTTTGTCTTGGGTTTGCTTAGCGATTTCGGCTTGACAGATTTCTATCTCGAGCTCTCCACTCGAGACGACGACAGCGAAAAGTTTGTCGGGTCCGACGAGTTGTGGGAGAAGGCCACTGCCACGCTCTCATCCGTGGCGGAGAAATCTGGCCTGACCTTGGTTCCAGATCCTGGAGGGGCCGCGTTCTATGGTCCAAAAATCTCCGTCCAGGCTCGGGATGCCATCGGTCGTAGTTGGCAGATGTCGACGATTCAGCTCGACTTTAATCTGCCCGCACGTTTTGACCTGGAATACCAGGCAGCTGATGGCAGCAGGAAACAGCCAATCATGATCCACCGGGCACTCTTTGGATCAATCGAGCGCTTCTTTGGTGTGTTGACGGAGCACTACGCGGGCGCATTCCCCGCCTGGCTTTCACCTGTCCAAGTTGTGGGCGTCCCCGTTGCAGGGGAGTTCGCGGAGTACCTCGGTGACTTCATCTCAGACCTTCGCATCCACGGCGTCAGAGCGGAGTTGGATGATTCCGACGACCGCATGCAGAAAAAGATCCGGACCCACACCAAGGCGAAGATTCCTTTCCTTCTCATTGCCGGAGATGACGACCGCAGCTCAGGTGCAGTGAGCTTCCGCTTCCGCGATGGAACGCAAGAGAATGGGGTGCCTCTCGAGAAAGCGCGAGAGATGATTCTCAGTGAGATCCGGCAGAAGACGCATGCCTGAGAGCGTGGAAGGCCCCAGCGCTTTCTTTGATGCGTCGGGTTTGCCTGGCGTTCCTGACGCCTTCCAGCGCCTCTGGACACCTCACCGGATTGCCTACATCCAAGGCGAAACAAAGCCAGAGGATGGAAGTTGCGTGTTTTGCACGGCACCCACCAGACCCGATGAGGACTCCTTGGTGGTGCATCGTGGGGAGAGTGTCTATGCGGTGTTGAACCTCTACCCCTACAACGCCGGCCATGTTCTGATCTGCCCGTATCGCCATGTTGCGAACTATGACGACATCACCGCCGAGGAACTCACCGAAATGGGGACGATGGTTCAAGACGCCATCAGAACACTCCGGGCGGTGTCCGGAGCACACGGATTCAACGTTGGAATCAACCAGGGAAAGGTTGCAGGTGCTGGAATCGAGGAGCATCTCCACCAGCACGTTGTCCCCAGATGGGGACAGGATTCCAACTTCTTCCCCATTGTGGCCAGAACCAAAGCTATGCCTCAACTCCTCGGCGAAGTGCGCGACATTTTGAGGGCGAGCTGGCACTCAGGTTCCACCGGTTAGACTTTCGTCGCTCACGATGGAGCATCGCTAGGAGAGGATCCCGATACACCATGACCGAACCCACCACCCCAGTAACAGCGGGAACTGCCCGCGTTAAGCGAGGTCTGGCTGAGATGCTGAAGGGCGGCGTCATTATGGACGTTGTGACCCCCGAGCAGGCTCGAATTGCCGAAGACGCGGGTGCTGTTGCGGTCATGGCGCTCGAGCGTGTCCCTGCAGACATTCGTGCCGAGGGTGGCGTTGCCCGCATGAGTGACCCTGATTTGATTCAGGGAATCATCGACACTGTCTCGATTCCGGTGATGGCGAAAGCTCGTATTGGCCACTTCGTGGAAGCCCAGGTGCTGGAAGCGCTGAAAGTGGACTACATCGACGAATCCGAAGTGCTGAGCCCGGCTGATTATGTCAACCACATCGACAAATGGCGCTACACAGTGCCGTTCGTGTGTGGTGCGACCAACCTGGGTGAGGCGCTTCGGCGCATCACAGAGGGTGCGGCCATGATTCGCTCTAAAGGCGAAGCCGGCACCGGAGACGTGTCCGAAGCGACCAAGCACATTCGGACCATTCGTGGTGAGATTAACCGACTTTCCTCGATGACGCCCGATGAACTCTACGTTCAGGCGAAAGAATTGCAGGCCCCTTACGAGCTCGTCGCTGAGGTTGCCCAGACCGGCAAGCTCCCGGTTGTGCTCTTCACGGCCGGGGGTATCGCAACTCCTGCGGACGCGGCCATGATGATGCAACTCGGCGCAGACGGGGTCTTTGTGGGCTCCGGTGTTTTCAAGTCAGGCAACCCGGCAGAGCGCGCAGCTGCGATTGTGAAAGCCACGGCTCAGTACACCGATGCGGCTGTTATTGCCGAGGTATCACGCGGCTTGGGCGAGGCAATGGTGGGAATCAACGTGAACGACCTCCCCGCGCCGCACCGGCTTGCCGAGCGTGGCTGGTAGCACCAGCCCCCTGATTGGTGTTCTCGGTCTCCAAGGAGACGTGAGAGAGCACCGGGCGATGCTGGAGGAATTGGGAGCCCACGTTCGCGAGGTGCGACTCCCCGCTCACCTCGAAGGTCTGAACGGCATCGTGATACCTGGTGGCGAGTCCAGTGTGATGGACAAGCTCCTGCGAATCTTTAACCTCTACGAGCCACTGCGCGACGCTTTGGCGGATGGTCTCCCGGTTCTAGGGACCTGCGCCGGGCTCATCATGCTCGCTTCGGAGCTCGAGGATGGCATTAATGGGCAAGAGTCCCTCGGTGTACTCGATGTCACAGTGCGCCGTAATGCTTTTGGTTCCCAAGTCGACTCCTACGAGACAGACGTGGCCATTACCGGGGTATCCGGACCACCGCTTCGTGTGGCCTTTATCCGAGCCCCTCTTGTGACGAGGGTGGGCTCCGATGTTGACGTGATTGCCACACTTCCCGGCGGCGAAGTTGTGGGAGTGCGTCACGGCACTGCACTGGGCGTTGCTTTCCACCCCGAAATCACCGGGGATGATCGGCTTCACCGGGTCTTTGTGGAGACGGTGCGACAAGCCGGGTTCTCCGTGGCGAACTTTCAGACTGCCTAGAATAGGCAGGCGACACAAGGAGGCGTATGTCCGGCCACTCTAAATGGGCGACAACGAAGCATAAGAAAGCCGTCATTGATGCTCGGCGTGCCAAATCCTTCGCCAAGCTGATTAAGAACATTGAGGTAGCGGCCAAAGTTGGTGGTCCTGACCCCTCGGGCAATCCGACACTCGCGGATGCGATTCAGAAGGCCAAGAAGTCCAGCGTCCCGAACGACAATATTGACCGTGCCGTCAAGCGCGGCGGTGGCCTGACCGGTGATTCCATCGATTACCAGACCATCATGTACGAGGGTTATGGCGCTGGAGGAGTTGCACTCCTGATTGAGTGCTTGACAGATAACAAGAACAGGGCTGCGGCCGAGGTTCGCACGATTATGTCGCGCAATGGCGGAACCATGGGAGATCCAGGCAGCGTCGCCTACAACTTCTCGCGGAAAGGGGTCGTGTCAATTTCCAAGACCGACTCGCTCACCGAGGACGACCTGTTGTTAGCAGTCCTGGACGCCGGGGCAGAGGAAGTGATTGATCGCGGCGGCGGGTTCGAGGTCATCACCGATCCGTCCCAGTTGGTGGAGGCGAGGAGCGCTGTTCAGGCGGCGGGAATCGACTATGACGCTGCGGAAGCGGAGTTTGTCCCCAGTGTCAAAATCGAGGTCGATGTGGCCACGGCTCAGAAGGTCTTGGGATTGGTAGAGGCACTCGAAGACAGCGACGACGTCCAAAATGTCTTCACGAACATGGACCTCAGCCCCGAGGTGGCTCAGGCTCTGGACGCGCTCGACGAGTAGCGTGGCGGCATGACAACAATCCTCGGTATCGATCCAGGATTGACGAGGCTTGGTGTCGGTGTCATCGAGCACGGGCCGGGCCGCTCGGTGTCACTCGTCCATGTCGATGTCTATAAAACCCCGGCGCACGACGAGACAGCGTCTCGAATCGGGGCGCTCTCCCAGCAGTTGGCTCAAGTCTTGGACGAATATTCACCTGATGTTGTTGCTCTGGAGCGTGTATTCGCCCAACACAATGTCCGGACGGTCATGGGAACCGCGCAAATCAGCGGGGTGGTTTTTGCTCTGGCACATGCTCGTTCGATTCCCGTGTCGCTGAGGACCCCCAGCGAGGTTAAGGCAGCCGTCACTGGTCACGGTCGTGCGTCGAAAAGCCAAGTGGGAACTCTGGTGCAAGCCATTCTGGGGTTGGAAGAAATTCCGAAGCCCGCTGACGCTGCTGATGCTTTGGCGCTGGCCATTACCGAAGCCTGGCGAGGAGTCTCTCTTGGCCTTGAATCAGCGGGAAATAGCCTCACTCCCGCGCAACAGGCGTGGCGAGCAGCAGAAGCGAAAGCGAAGCGACCTAGGCTGACAGAGTGATTGCATCTCTTCGTGGCGTTGTGGCTGATATTGCAGGCCCCGAAGTCGTGGTCGAAGTGCAGGGAATCGGTTACCTCGTCACGGTGCCAGATCGCAGCGCACTGCGCTTATCCGTGGGAGAGGAACTTCACCTTCACACTGCCATGGTCGTGAGGGATGACCATGTCGCCATCTTCGGCTTTGAAACCCGCGAGGAATTGGGGCTGTTTGGGCTTCTCCGTAGCGTCAACGGCGTGGGACCGAAGATGGCTCTCGCTGTTCTTGGACAGATGACTCCCGGTGCTATCCATGATGCGGTTCTCACCGAGAATGATGCGGCTTTCCGTGCGGTCAGTGGGGTGGGCGCGAAGACTGCGAAGTTGATTGTGTTGTCCCTTCAGGGTGCGTTTGACCATCTGCCGACTACAGCCGGGGAAGCCCCAGTTGTAGCGGATATTTCGGAAGTAGTGAAGGCCTCGGTGGTCCAGGCTTTAGTAGGGCTGGGGTGGTCGGAGAAAATTGCCCGCGGTGGAGTTGAGCAGGTACTCGAAGCAGCGTCAGGAGAGCCTGTGGATGCTTCTACGCTCCTGCGCGAAGCACTGAGTATTCTGGGCCCCCAGACCAACAGGGAGCCACGACGGTGAATGAAGAGATTGACCCCGCCCCACCAGAATCCGAGGGGGAGGTCCAGTTCGAGGGTGCGTTGCGCCCAAAATCACTGGGAGAGTTTGTCGGTCAGAGCAAAGTGCGAGAGCAACTCGTCCTGCTTCTTGATGCAGCGAAGAAGGAAAATCGAACCCCTGATCACATTCTCCTGTCAGGCCCACCGGGTCTGGGCAAGACGACCCTCGCGATGATTGTGGCGGAGGAGACTCAACAGTCTTTACGGATTACCAGTGGCCCGGCTATCAACCACGCTGGTGACCTCGCCGCCGTTCTGTCGTCCTTGGTGCCGGGGGAGGTGCTGTTCATCGATGAGATTCACCGGATGGCGCGTCCCGCAGAGGAGATGCTTTATCTCGCCATGGAGGATTTTCGCATTGACATCATGGTGGGGAAAGGTGCTGGCGCGACAACTCTTCCCCTCGACCTCGCTCCGTTCACCCTTGTTGGTGCGACAACCCGTTCCGGGCTGCTTCCTGGACCGCTCCGAGATCGGTTTGGCTTCACCGCCCATCTTGAGTTCTATTCGGAGGTTGAACTCACCGAGGTCGTGAAGCGATCGAGCGCGGTTCTCGGTCTGACATGGCCCACGGAGGCGTTGGGAGAGATTGCGTCCCGCTCTCGTGGCACACCGCGGATAGCGAACCGTCTGTTGAGGAGGGTCCGGGATTATGTGTTGGTTCATGACACCGCCCCTGATGTCGACTCTGTTCAAGCCGCGCTGTTGCTCTACGACGTGGACGAATTAGGCCTGGATCGCTTGGACCGCGCTGTGTTGGACACCTTAATTCGCAAGTTCGCCGGGGGACCTGTGGGCTTGGGGACCCTGTCGGTGAGCGTGGGGGAGGAGGCCGAGACAATCGAGTCAGTCGTCGAGCCTTTCCTCGTTCGGCAAGGGTTCATTCAGCGGACGCCGCGGGGTCGCCAGGCCACTCCGGCCGCGTACGCACACCTGGGCCATGAAGCGCCCAGCCGTAATGACCTATAGTTACCTGGTAGCGAAAACCCTTTAGAGGCAATGGAAAGGCACGTGG
>CAZPBS010000050.1:0-7560 GCA_964584925.1 uncultured Microbacteriaceae bacterium | reverse complement strand
GCATGTAGCCCACAATCACGGTGCGGTTGGTGGGAACACCGACACGACGGGCAGCCTCCTCTTCCGAACCCACTGCCCGCAAACGCCATCCCCAGGGCCGGCTGCGCAATAGCCACTCCATCAAGACAGCGGCAATGACTAGCGCGATGAACGCGACAGGAATCGGTCCGAGCTTGTAGGTGATCGCGGCCGTGATGTCGATGTTGATAAATCCATCTGGAGCATCCCGCAACACGAAGCTGAAGCCCTGCAAAGCGATATAGGTACCCAATGTGGCCGCGACCGCGGTGAATCGCACAAACCTAATGAGAGATCCGTTGACGAATCCGACCGCCATCGACACCGCCATCATCGCAAGGAAGCCCAGGAGCAGCGAGCCCACCGTGAAACCGTCTGTGGCGAAGAAAGAGATCACCACGACCAGCAAACCGGCGAGCGGCCCTACAGATAGATCCAGTCCTCCGGTCAGAAGGGCGATGGTTTGGCCCAACGCAATGAATCCCAGAGCCGTGGCCAATAGCAGCATCGACGAGATGTTGAAGGCATTCAAATACTTGTCGTTGGTGCTCAAAATGTAGGCGCCCAACCCGAGCATCACCAGAAGAAGTAGGGCCGATGGGGCGTAGTCACCCCGAGCAAATCGCCACGCTTTTGCGGAGAAGGAATTGCGCTTGCGCTTTTTCTCCTCCTCTTCCGCCTTGCGTAAGTCCACGACCTGAGTGGTGGACGTCACCGCGGCGCTGATCATGTTCTCTTCCGTGATGGCGTCACCGCGCAATTCACTCACCACGTGACCGCGGGAGAGAACGTAGACGGTGTCACACAATCCTTCGAGTTCTTTCGCATCCGAGGAGGAGATGATGACGGGAATACCCGACTTCGACACGTCCCGAAGGATTTGATACAACTCGGCACGGGCACCCACGTCGACACCCTGAGTGGGCTCATCCGCCAAGACAATGAGCGGGTCGGATAGCAGTGCCCGCGACATCACGACTTTCTGCTGGTTACCACCAGAGAGCGCGGAGACAAGGGCCTCGTTAGAAGGAGTCTTCACCGAGAGAGACTGGAAGACCTGGTTGACCGCTTCGTCTTCTTTCTTTCGAGAGAGGAATAGGCCATTCTTGAACTTCTTCAGCGCGGCGACGGCGGCGTTTTCGCGCACCGACATGCGCATCATCACGCCTTCGTGTTGGCGGTCTGCCGGCATCAGGGCCGCTTCGGAGAGCAACTCGCGCGACTTGCGAACCTGTCCGCCGATTTCTACGCTGCCCTCAAACGACTCCAAACCACCAATGGCTTTCAGGAGCGCGCTCTGGCCGTTACCCACGACACCACCGATTCCGATGATCTGGCCGGGGTAAGCCTCGATCGACACATCGGTAAAGCCGTGGCCGGTGAGGTTCTTGATGACCAAGTTCGGCGTTGCCCCCTCGGGCACCGTGTGTTTCGCGGGGAAAGTGGATTCAAGTTCGCGACCGATGATCAGGGCCAAAAGCTCGCTATCGGTGATGTCGCTCACAGCCGAGGTCTGTCGGTGCAAACCATCGCGCAAGACCGTCACACGCGTGGCGACTTCCCGGACCTCCGCCAAACGGTGGGTGATGTAAACCACTGAAGTGCCCCCGGCGACTGCTTGACGCACCAGGTTGAACAACAGATCCACCGATTCCTGACCTAGCGGCGCGGTGGGCTCATCGAGTACCAAGACTTTAGGGTCCAGTGCGAGCGCTTTCGCAATCTCCAGCAAGTGCTTATTGGCCACCGAGAGGTCTTCGACACGTTCGTTCAGTGGAACATCGAGGTTGACCGTCTTCAACAAGCCCTGAGCGAATTCTCGATCGGACTGACCCTTGGGAAACACAGAGCGGGGCAAAGCGACCTGGATGTTTTCCAGCACCGTAAGGTCGGGCATGACGGCAGGGTGCTGGTGGACGAACGCAATTCCCAACTCAGTCGAGCGGTGAGGGTCGAGTTCGTCAATGACCTGGCCGCCAAATCGGATTTCCCCGGAAGTGGGAGGAAGCGTTCCTGTAGCGATGTTCATCAGAGTGGACTTGCCGGCACCATTCTCACCGAGGAGAGCATGGACTTCACCCGGACGTATGTCGAAGGTGACATCGGTCAAAGCAGGGACACCAGAGAAGCTCTTTGAGATGTTGTTGAGCTCAAGAATCGGAGTGTCGGTGACCGTACGGGTTGCCATCTATTCAGCCTGTCTGTGAACGAAAAACTGTGGGGCGGTGAGTTCTGGGGCGGGGCGAACCCCCGCCCCAGAACTACCTAAGGGGTACTACTTGAGCAGCGACGCCTGAGTGTCGCCATCGAGCTGTGCCGAGAGGTAAATGTCACCCGGCAGGTCGTCGCGGCACTGGACCGGCGACGGGTTGCCCGAGATGGAGTCCTCGAACTTGGGGTGGACGAATCCGTCACCCTTCTCGGGGACCTCACCACCGGTAGCGAGAGCAATCGCGGTCTGGACAGCCAGACGCACGTTGTCGTTACCAGTAGCAACGCTCATCATCTCGAAGCCGTTTCCAGCGTCCTGCTGCTCCTGCCAGAAGCAACCAAGGAGGTTACCGTCAGAGGTAGCAAGTGCCGGAATCGGGCGACCGCTCTTGGTGAACTCAGGAAGAGCTCCCACGAGGGACGGGCCGAAGTCGGAGTAGATGATGTCGATCTCCGGGTACTTCGCAATCGCAGCAGTAAGAACCTGCTGGGTCAGTGCGGGGTCCCAGTTGGTGACTTCGAAGGGCTGCTCACCGATGAATTCGTACTTCGCGTCGGTCAGGAGCTCTTTGAAACCAGTGGCTTCGTCTTCACCCTGGCTGTTTCCAGCAGGACCGCTCAAGAACAGGATCTTGGCGCCATCGGGGAAGTTTTCGAGAGTCCACTCAGCCCAGTCCTTACCGGACTGCACGAAGTCGGCTCCAATCCAGACGTCGTAGTCGACGCCGTCCTGGCCACCCGGGTTCACGCGGTAAGGAACGGTGACCACGCCAGCCTCGTAAGCGCTACGAAGGGCGGGCAACATTGCCTCACCAGCGTCCGGGAACACGACGATGGCGTCAACGCCGGTCGCGACCATGGACTGGATGTCAGAAATAGCCTTCTGGGTGTCACCCTGACCATCTGCGTAGAGGTACTCGGTAACACTGGGGCACTTCTTGGCTTCTTCTTCACCACTTGCAGTGGTGACGAGACGCCAGCTGTTACCACCGAATCCGTCGAGCAGACCGAAGGTGATTTCTTCCGGTCCACACCACGAGGGAACATCACCAGCGGCGGCGTCAGTCGACTCCTCCGTGGCAGTTTCGGTGGCAGCGTCGTCAGTTGCGGCAGTCTCTCCCCCGCCACCTGCGCTGCAGGCAGTCAGAGCAAGACCAGCGATTCCCGCAGCCGCGAGGGCCTGCAGGATTCTGCTTCGACGTGTGATCATGTGATCTTTCCTCCATTGTTGGTTGCGCAACACGGTGTGTTACGCCTTGTCATCCGATGCGCAGGCGCGCTACGAATGTTCTTTCCCAGAAGATGAACGGCTCATCTCCTGAAACCTTCTGCGGACCTCGCGCCAGTCAATGGTGTAAATCGCTACACCAATGACGAACGCCGCGGCCTGCACGAGGGTGCGCACCGCGTAGGGCACGCCGAGCGCCAGCACGAATTGGTCGAGCTGACGCAAGAACAACGCTGCGAGCACGGTGGCCAACGGGAATCCCCGACCACCCAGCAGCGACGTGCCACCCAGCACCACAACTGCTACCGACGGGAGCAGATAGTTGTTGCCCATATAGGCCGTGGGCTGACTGGTGACACCGGCGAGAAGCACCCCGCCAACTAGGTAAAGCAACTGGGCCCAGATGTAGGACAAGCCGTTGTGAGCCTTGACGTTCAAACCGATAACCATCGCAGTGGGCTTGCTCGCACCAGAGGCTTCGAACCGACGCCCAGCGACTGTTTTCTTCACGATCACCGTGACAATCAGCAACGCGAGCAGCGCGAAGTAGATCGTGTTGGGAACACCAAAGGTTCGATCGCCCGCGATGGAGCGCAGGAGAGGAGCGGTCGCGCGGGGGGTGCCGCCCGAAATTCCCAGTATCGCTCCAAACAAAAGAGCGTTAGTTCCTAACGTCGCGATGATGGGGTTCAACCCGATGTAACCGATGAGGAAGGCGTTCAACACTCCAGCACCCACGGCCCACATCAGTGCGATACCAAACGCGGGGAGGAGGAGTGAGTCCTCACCGGTCGGATAGTGACTAATGATGACCACGGCGAGAGACATCGCGCCCGGCACCGAGAGGTCGATACCTCCCTGCTGGACAACAAGCATTTGTCCCAAACCGATGATGGCCAAGACCGCGGCAAACGGCAGCATTCCCAAAACTGCCCCAGTGGACACGCTCGAGGGTGCGAGGAGGAAGCCTGCGGCAACCAAAACAATCAGGGCGATAAGTACGGTGCTGACACCCTTGGACAAGCCCACACGTTTCGTCGGCTTCACGGTTGCGGTATTCGCCACTTCTTTCTCCTTCGAAAGAATTTTGGGTTTAGTCCAGGCACTCAAAGTGTTGAGTGACACTTTATGGAATTTCGCGAATGTTTACAAGTATGGCACATAACGTTTTTGCTACAAGTCGCATTCGCCGCCCCATACTAGCTAGATTCGGGGCGTATTTTTTTCCGCTTTAGAGCCTGAATTTTTGCCTCTACTCGGATTACCGTGCCGCCCTAAAGAGCAATAAATTATTGAGGTTTAGCGCTCACATTTTTTGCTGTGAATCGTAGACGAGGGCTTGGCGTTTCTGAGCCACCGGCGTACGCTGTGGTGAAGCGTTTAGAGCAGGGCTTACCCGACTGAACGTTTTTGACTATCGTTTATCAAAGGTGAACAAACAGAGAAAGGTGTCGCCATGTCAACGAGCTCTTCACAACGAGCATTGGTTGTCGGTGTCACCGGCATCGTGGGTCAGACCGTTGCCAAGCAACTGGTGGACCAAGGATGGGACGTCCACGGAATTTCGAGGCGTCACACCACCGATATTGCCGGTGTGACCCAGATCAGTGTCGACCTCCTCGATGCCGAGGCGGTCAAGTCAGCACTCGCCGGTCTCAAGCCAGAGATCGTCATCATCACCGCGTGGATCAGGAAAAACTCTGAAGCGGAAAACATCGAGGTGAACACCGCAACTTTGCGCAACCTTTTTGCCGGGCTCGAAGCTGACGGCGGCGTTCGGCACGTGGCACTGCTGACAGGACTCAAGCACTACTTGGGGCCCTTCGACGACTACGCCACAGGCGTCATGGCGGAAACTCCCTTCCACGAGAGTGAACCGCGTCTACCCAACCCGAACTTCTATTACTCGCAAGAAGACGAACTCTTTGCAGCTGCCGAGAAACAGGGCTTCACGTGGAGCGTTCACCGAGCACACACCGTATTCGGATTCGCCGTCGACAACGCGATGAACATGGTGCTGACTCTTTCCGTCTACGCGACCATTTGTAAGGAACTCGGAAAGCCCTTCATCTTCCCCGGCTCGCAAGAGCAGTGGAACGGTGTGATCGACGTGACCGACGCGGATCTTTTGGGTGAGCAGCTCATCTGGGCTTGCACCCACAAAGAGGCAGAGAACGAAGCATTCAACATTGCCAATGGCGACACGTTCCGCTGGCGTTGGATGTGGCCACAAATCGCCGAGCACTTCGGGGTTGAATGGGAAGCGCCCAAGCCAGAGTTCAACCCGCTGGAAAAGCAGATGGTGGGAGCAGAAGAGGTCTGGAAGACCATCGCCGAGCGCGACGGCCTCGCCGAATCAGACGTCACCAAACTGGCTTCCTGGTGGCACACTGACAGCGACTTGGGTCGACAGATGGAGTGCTTCACGGACATGAACAAGTCCCGCGAAGCTGGATTCCTCAATTTCCGCAACACCCCGAAGAGTTTCTTCGACAAGGTGGCGCGCTACCGCGCGGCGAACATCATTCCCTAACGGGATGAGCAGAAGGGGCCGGCATCTGCCGGCCCCTTCTTTTTTCCCTGTAAACCGAAACTAGAGCGTTGCGGTGAACTGGATGTGGGCTTTGATGTTGTTGGCAGGGTCCTGAGCGGCATCAACTGCGCCCACTGCGTTATCCACATCGAAGGTGTTGGTGACCAAGGGCGAGAGGTCAATGCCCTTGTTGGCCATGAAGCGAAGGGTGTCAGGCCACACCCCTGGTGAACCAATCGAACCAGTAATGGAAAGTTCTTTCGACTGGATTAAGCCGAGCTTCGCGGGCGCTTCGCGGCCAACGTCGATGCCGATGTACCCCACACGACCCTTGAACGCCGCAATCTCCAAAGCCCGCGCCATAACCGCGGGGTTTCCCGTCGCTTCAATGACGACGTTCGCACCCTTGCCTCCGCTGACTTTCTCCAGCAGGGCGTCGAGGCCATCGGGGTCCACTACGTGGTCAGCGCCGAGCTTCTTGGCAGCTTCTTGGCGGTGAGCCACAGGCTCCACCACGATGGTGAGAGCGCCGAGAGCCTTGGCGCCCGCGGTCACGGCGAGGCCAATCGGACCCGCACCCAAGACCACGAGCACGTCGGAGGCGTTCACGTTTCCGACTCGCATCAGGGCGTAATAAGCGACGCTGAAGGGCTCGACCAGTGCGCCGTTGGTGTAGTCGACGGCGTCGGGCAGCTTGTGAAGCCAGGACTCTTTGGCCTTGAAGAATTCGGCGGCAGCACCACTAATGGAGAAGCCAAAGTGGTCATCGCCGATGACGCACTCCCCCACAACGCGGTCTCCCGGCTTGAGGTCTTTGACCTTGGAGCCCACCTTGACCACTTCACCGGACCATTCGTGTCCAGGAATCAGGGGGTATTGGAACGGGATGATGTAGCGACCCTCCAACAACTCAATATCGGAGTGGCACACCCCCACCGAACGCGCCGCAACGAGAACCTCGTCGTCGGAGATTTCGGGAACCGGCAGTTCGGTGACGGCCGGCTGTTCTTTCTCAACGTATTGCAGAGCCTTCATGGCGTCTTCCCTTTCTATTTCGCCTGAACGAGGACCTTAGCCATCTCACCGGTGGGTGAGAGGAGAACCTCGAATCCTTTGTCGACAATGTCGTGCATGCTGATTTTGGCGCTGACCACTTTCTCCACTGGCAAACCCTTATTACCAATGAGGTCGATGATGCGCGGCCAGTCGATGACGGGGTAGCACCACGTTCCCCGGAGGGTGATGTCGAACTCAGAGAGAACCATCGGGTCAATCGAGGCAGGCGCTGTGTGCAGACCCGTCTGCGCCACAGTTCCCGCCTTTCGCACCGCGGAAAGTGCGGTTTGCAGCGCACGCTCGTTGCCGGAGCATTCGATCACCGCGTCCACGCCAATGCCACCGGTGCGGTCCTTCATCTCCTGCACCACGTCGGTCTTCGTGGGGTCAAACAGCTCCCCCACATCCAAGGATTTGGCAAGCGCCTGACGGTTGGGATTCACCTCGGAGATGTACACCGTGGCACCAAGGTGGCTCGCATACAAGGCAGCGAGCGCACCAATCGGTCCAGCTC